>JACVCS010000081.1 GCA_016741915.1 Phycisphaerales bacterium
CCCCGTCCTTTCAAACTTGGCCCACCATGTACGCGGCCGATCTCCCTGCCCGCCAAGCCCAACCCCACCTTCACCCCCCACACCCCCCCCCAACCCCCCCGCCGCTCAACTCACCAAATCCTGATCACTTAAAACCGCTGCGCCGAGGGCTCGCTGGGCAGGTCGTAAATGAACTGGAACGTCCGCTCAAAGCTCGGGTCGATCGGGTCCGCGATCGTCACCGTCACCCGCAAAAGCTTGGGCCACTTCCAGGGCAACGTCTCCGGCACGTTCAGCACCTCGCCCAACTGCGGCTCGTACGCCCCGTTGAAGTTCACGTCCCGCGCCAGCAGCGGCACCTTGTTCACCTGCACACCCGCCGTCAGGTTCGCACCCTCGAACTGCGAGAAAATGCTCGCGGTATCGACGAAGTCAATGCTCCACAGGCCCCCCGTCGTCGGCAGGTAGTAGTTCGTCACCGGGTTCGTCGGCTGCGTGTTCGGCGTCGCCTTCAGCACATCCGCGGGCGGCCAAAGCGGGTCGTTGAACCCGAAGAAGCTGTACTGAACCCGCGGGTCGTTCGTCGGCGGCTGCGACATCTGATAAAACGGGAAGTACCGCGCCGACAACAGCGCACCCGTGTTCGGATCGACCACCGCCGTTCGCGTGTTGAAGAACAACGCCGACTGCACACCCGTGCGGAACGCATAGTCCGGGTACGGCTCCACAATCGACGACGCGCCGCTGCTCACCTGCGCCGCAGTCGCCCGCGGCAGCCCGAACCACTTCACCCGCCCAACCTCACCCGCAGGAACAAACGTCGAGGCCCCAGAGTCCGGCGGCACCTGCTCGCCGTACGACCACTCCACAATAAACTCCGTGCAGTGCGGCACGATGCCGTGCGAGGCCAGCATGTGCTGATCCGCCCGCAACGCCTCCCGCTCCGCATCGGTGCCCGCGTTCGCACCGATCCCCAGCGGGTTCGGCGCCGAATCCTCAACACGCATCCGCCGCCGCGCATCCGAAGCCGCGGGCAACGAGTCCACCATCGCGGTCCACATCCGCGAGAGCTGCTGCAACGCCGCGTTGTCGGCCCCGCCCAGCGCCAGCACCGTGTCGCTGCGGAAAGGCAGGTTGTTCGACAACTGGTTGTAGTCCGGCGCATCGTTGATGAACGAGCGCACCGTAGCAAGGTCCATCGCCGCGATATCGATCAGCCCGCTCGAAAACTCCGGAGCCTCGCCGTTCAGTTCCGAGCCGCGCAGCGTCTGCACGTTGCGAAGTGTTGTTTGCTCGTTCACCGCCTTGAAGATCGACGGCGCCGCCGGCTGCTGGGCGATCTGCCCGATGCTGTCGCGCTCGTTGGCGTTCTCGGCGCGATACTGCACCGGGTCGGTGTTGGGCACCGCAACCAACTTGGTCGTGTTCGAGGGCGGCGCCAAGAGTGTCACGTGCCGCGCGAGCGTCCAGTTCGACGCGAACTCGTTCACGCCCGGCTCACCGAAATACGTCGTGTTGTTCGGATCGCGGAGGCTGTTCACCCCGCCCGCCTGCGGCTGCGTCAGTGCCTGCTGCGGATCACCCTTCAACCCGTGCCCCCACCAGATCCGCGCCGCCGGCGCCGTAGCCACCAGCGACGGGTTCACCGGGTTCCGCGCCGACACAAACCGACCCTCCGCAAAGAACTGCAACTCATCCACCCGCCGCGCACGAACAACCGTGTCCCCCTGAAACCGCCGAACGCCCGCACCGGTCCCGTCGGCCAGTTCGTTGCGGATCACCAAGAACCCGCGCCGCGACATCTTCGAAATGTCGTCACGCAACTGCCGCTCCAGCAGGTTCGCGTACGTCAGCACGTTCGAAACCCGCCGGCCCGTCGCCACCGTCTTGGTCGTCACGCGGAAGATCTGCACGATCCCAACCGTCAGCAGCGCCACCGCCGCCACCGCGATGAGCATCTCCACCAGCGTAAAACCCGCGCGGACGCTCGCTCGCGTCTTGATCTGTTGCCTCATCTGGGCGTTCATCAGTTGTTCCCTCCCGTCGACGACGGATAGTTCACATCCGGCGCCAACTCAAACCCCATGTTGAACACGCTCACCGCCGCCGGCACGTGCGGCGTAAACACCACCTGCCGCACCACGCGCTCGGGGATCTGCGACGGATCGTTGCGATTCACAGGCGGGTTCTGCCCATCGCCCGGGAACGAAACCGACGCCGGCATGGGCGATGAGAGCTTCAGCACGATCACCCCGGGCGTCGAAACCTGTGTCGCCTCGTCACGCCCTTCCACGGTGTACACGTTGCCAAGGTTGTCTATGAGCTTCTGCCCCGGCTGCGTCAGAAGGTCCGTCGCCACGGGTTCCTCCAAACTCGCCGCCGTCTGCGACCCCGGATCAAGCACCGTCGTGACGTTCACGCCGATGCGATCTCGAACAACCTCGCCCGCGCCGTTCCGCACAGGCCCGACCGTCGCCAACAACGGCACCGAGTATCGCCCACCGCCAAACCGACCATCGAGCGTCGGCCGCCCGGTGTTATCAACCGAAACCGCCCGGCGCGAAACCGGTGAGCTCGGATTCAGCAGCGCCCCGAACAACGTCTCCTGCCCGAGCCCGTTCCCCGCGCGGGTGTCGATCTTCCGCACGAAGACCGCGATCTGCATCCCACCGCCCGCAAAGTCACGCCGCACCGCCAGGTCCCACACGAACAGCGGCGCGGTCTCGCCCGAGTTCGCGCTGGGGTACAGCCGGTCTTCCATCAGAACCGTCTCGCGCTGCGCACCGGGGAGGTACAGCCCGCTCGTGCGATCAAACTCCACAAACCGCGGGAAGAGCGACACCGAGCCATACTGCCGCGCCGCCGTGGTGCTCTGACTGTTGAAATCATCAACCGCCGGCACAACCCACAACCCCTCACGCCAATACGCGTCTCTTCCCAGATCACCCTTGATGAAGTTCGCCCACCGCTCCGGCGCCAATCGGCTGTTCCCCTGAAGATACCGGACCGCCGACTGCAACGCCGAGGTCGAAACGCTCTGCTCCGTCCCCTGCGCCTGCTGCCGCACCACCACAGGCAGAACCGCCCCCAAGCCCAGCAAGCCCAGCGCAAGGATCAGCACGGCCATCAGCACCTCGATCAGCGAGAACCCGCGCGCCACCACCGCCCGCGTCCGCGAACGCACCGCGCCACCGCGAGCGCCAACGCCAAGGCCATCAACGCCAACCGCCGCGATCCGATCCGTCCGTGTGATCTGCTCGTCGGTTCTCATGGCCGAACTCCTTCTTCAATCGTCAACCGGTTTGGCTGGTTCACCTTCCGCACCGATCCGACAAACGTCGGCACCACGTACAACGTGCTCCCGGGCGTCGCCGCCCGGTCGTTGATGTCCGTCCCGTTGCCGACGAGATTCCAACCCTCGATCCAGCGTTGAACCTTCTTCTGCTCGCTCTGGCTGTTGTTCAGCGGCTCGACATACCGCAGCGCAAACGCCCGCCCTCGCTCCACCTGCTGCTGATCCGCAAAGTAAATCGTCCCCGTAATCGGATTGACCCGCAGCCCCAACGCCTCCGCCAGCTTCCGCTCCGGATACATCGCCAGCTCGTTCACACACCGCGCCAGCACCGTGTCGCCCGAGCGATCGCCGATCAGATCGCGCCGATCCTCTTCAGTCAGGTTCGGGTCACTCAAAACCCGCAGCGCCCACCGCCGAACGCTCGTCGCTCGGTCGATCCGCTTCCAGTCGGTGCTCACATCCGAAGAAATATTCTGCCGCTCGGCCGAACTGGCACGCTGCGAAACCACGATCACCGGCTCGCCCCCCGGCGCACGCCGCTGCCCCGTCCCCGCCTCAAACCGCACCATGAACGTCTGCCGCATCCCGTCGTCAACCTGCTTCGTGTGATCAAAGAACGCCGTCTCCGGGAAGACCCAGCACCCTTCGTCCGTCGGATACCGATCCGACGAACCGCCCGCGTTCGCACCGGTGGGCCGCTCGTACCACACGTCGTTGATCGAGCCCTTCGCCGCGTAACCACGGATCGACCAGCCCGCCGGCAACTGATACACCTCAAGCCCCTCGATCGGCACAAAGACCTCGCGATCGATGTTCCGACCCACACCCGACAGATCGTTCCGCATCACGCCCACGCGCTGGCAGACCACGATGCTCGTCCCGGTGCCCGGCTCGTACAGGAACACCGCCGCCGCATCCGCCGACCCAGAAGCCTGCGCCGCCGCGTCACGCGCCGAACCCACCGCCGCGCTGATCACCGCCTCCGCCGTGTTCTCATTCTGCGTCGCCTGGATCGAGTTGAACGCCGGCACCGCGATGATCGTCAGAATCGCGATCACCACAATGACCACCAGCATCTCGATCAGCGTGAACGCCGAGCGAACCTTCGCGAACGGTTTGGACACAGTTTCACCTCTCACGGCGCCACCTCCACGACGTTGTCGATGTTCCCCGCCGCCGTCGGCTCGCCGCCCTCGTCGATCTGCGTATCAGGCCCGGTGGAAACCAGCGCATACCCCTCCGCACGCCGGAGCGCCGGGTTGTCCTTCGGTGATCCGATGAACTTCGGCACCCGATAGCTCTGCACCGACCCGAGCGTCGCGCCGGGCGTCGACTCCGAAGCGGTGTTGTACCGATGCTCCCAGCGGTAGTACCGGATCGGCTGCCCATACCGATCCAGCAGCGTGAACAACCGAGCGTCGGTCGGATCGTCCAGGCTCTTCATCCGCTCGCTGTTGTTCGAAAAATCGAACAGCGGGCTGTACGTCTTGCCGCTGCGATCGAACGAACCGTCCGCCCGCGGCTTGCCAAGCCCGGGCCCGTCCACGCCGTCGATATCCCGCCCCAGCACACCGATGAGGTAATACGTCATCGACAGGACGCTGTGCCGTGGACGGATGTTCCCCGCGGTGCCCCAGACCGCCTCGTCGCGGCTCTGATCGTTGATCGCTTCACGCTGCCCGTAAAAATCCAGCTCCGCGTTCCCCTGCAGTTCCTGCCCCGCGTTGTCCTGCGTCTGAAGCCACGGCCGCGTCACGCCGTACCGCGTGTCGTTGATCAACGGGTTCGAAGGCGGGTTCCGCACCAGCGGCGGGAGAATCCCAAAGTCCGTCCGGAACTGCTCGATCCCCAGCGACATCGACCGCATGAAGCTCGAATCGCTGCTGCGCCGCGCGCTGCGGATCGCCCCGCCGATCGCCACGATGATCAACGCCGCCAGCAGCAGCGCAATCACCGTCACCAGCACAATTTCCACCAGCGTGAACCCCGCCGTCCGCCGACGACGAGCACTGCTCCCGGTTGATCTGTGCATCTGTTCCATGAGCTTCTCCGCTGTCTTCAGGTGGCGCGGCTCTCCAGAGCCGTGCTCCGCGGTTTCAGGTGGCACGGCTCTCCACAGCCGTGCGCCATCCACCCTTCCGAAACCGACTCAGACCTTGCCGCCCTGCAGCTTCTCGATGATCGCCACCAGCGGCAGGAACATCGCAACGACGATGCCGCCGACGACCACACCGAGGAACACCACCAGCAGCGGCTCGATGAGCTTCACCAGCGAGTTCACCGCCACGTCGACCTCTTCGTCGTAGTTGTCCGCGACCTTCATGAGCATCGCGTCTAGGTCGCCGGTCTCTTCACCGACGTCGATCATGTTCACCACGATCGAGTCGCACACCTTGCTCTCACGCAGCGGCTCGGCAAACGTCTCGCCCTCGCGGATCGAGTCATGCACCTTCTGGAGCGCTTTCTCAAAGACGTAGTTGCCGCAGGTGTCGCGCGTGATCGCGATCGCCTCAAGGATCGGCACACCCGCGTTGATCAGCGTCCCCAGCGTCCGCGTGAACCGCGCGATCGTCGTCTTGCGGATCAGGTTGCCGATGCCCGGCGTCCACAGGAAGACCGTGTCGAACAGCGCCCGCCCCGGGCCCGTCTTGCGACCGAACTTGAACACGAACCAGATGATGAACGGCGCACCGACCACGAAGATCCACCCCGGCATCTTCTGACCCGCGTTCGTACCCGCCATCCAGTTCGAGGTATCGATCAGGAACTTCGTCAGGAACGGCATCGTCACGCCGAACTCTTTGAAGATCTCGCTGAACTTCGGGATGATGTACACCATGATGAACGTCACGATCGCCACCGCGACGATCACGACCATCACCGGGTAGATCATCGCGCCGGTGACCTTCCGCTTCAGCCGCTGCGCCTTCTCCATGAACTCCGCAAGACGCTGCAGGATGATGTCCAGCACGCCGCCGATCTCGCCGGCGTTGACCATCTTCGTGTACAGCCGATCGAACGCCGCCGGGTGCTTCGCCATCGCCTCGGAGAGGCTGGTGCCGCCCTCGACGTCCTCGCAAACGCCCTGCAGAATGCCCTTGAACTTCCCGGGCTTGAGCTGCTCTTCGAGAATCTGCAGCGACCGCAGCAGCGGCAGGCCCGCGTCCTGCAGCGTGCTGAGCTGACGCGTGAACATCGTTAACTGCTTCGTGCTCACGCCGCCGAAGGAGATCGTGACGCCCTGGCTCTTCTTCTTCGCCTTGTTGAAGTCGTCCGCAGTGGGACCCTTCTTCGCCGAGCCCTTCGCCTCGCGCACCGAGGTCGGGAAGAACCCCTGCTGCTTGATCTTCTGGATCGCTTCTTCGCTGCTGGCGGCCTCGATCGACCCCTTCTGACTCTTCCCCGCCGCGTTCAATGCCTCGTACGTAAACGTGCCCATCGAAAGGCTCCCGTATGGTGTGCGCCGAACAACTCAACCCAACCCCAACACCTCAACTCGTCATCAACCTCGAAGAAGCTTCCTTACCCTTGCCTTCTGTGCCATGTGGCCCTGTGCCATGTGCAAATGTGCTCCGCCGGCTCAATCCTCCGCGATCGTCTCGCGAACGACCTCGTCGAGCGTCGTCTGCCCTTCGTAGATCGCCAGCATGCCGCACTCGCGCAGGGTCCGCATGCCGTTGCGCCGCGCGATCCCGCGCAGGATGTTCGTCGACGCCTTCTTCATGATCTGGTCGCGCATCTCGTCGCTCACCGTCATGATCTCGAAGATCGCCATACGCCCGCGGTACCCCGACCCGAAGCAGTTGTCGCACCCCTTGCCGCGGAAGAACTTCTTCCCCGCAACCGCCTCGGGCGTCAGCGCCAGTTCCATCAACTGCTCTTCGTTCGGCTCGAACGGGATCTTGCACCGCGGGCAGATCGTTCGGCACAAACGCTGCGCAACCACGCCCTCCATCGTCGCCGTCAGCAAGAACGGCTCCATCCCCAGGTCCACCAGACGGATCACGCTGCTCGGCGCGTCGTTGGTGTGCAGCGTGCTGAGCACCAAGTGACCCGTCAGCGACGCCTGCACCGCGATCTCCGCCGTCTCAAGGTCGCGGATTTCACCCACCAGAATCACGTCCGGGTCCTGACGCAGGAAGCTCCGCAGCGCCTTCGCGAACGTCAACTCAACCTCCGGGTTCACTTGAACCTGGCACAGCCCGTCGATGTCATACTCAACCGGGTCCTCGGCAGTCAGAATCTTGGTCTCAATGTCGTTGAGTTCCTGCAGCGCCGCGTACAGCGTCGTCGTCTTGCCCGAACCCGTCGGCCCGGTCACCACGACAATCCCGTTGGGCTTGTTGATCAACTGGCGGAAGACCCCCAGGTCGTCCTCACGCATCCCGATGCGGTCCAGCGCCAGCTTCACGTTGCTGCGGTCCAGCACACGCATGACCACGCTCTCGCCGTACATCGTCGGCAGCACGCTCACACGCAAGTCCACCGGCGCCCCGCCCACCGTCAGTTCGATACGACCGTCCTGAGGCAACCGCCGCTCGGCGATGTCCATCTTCGACATGACCTTGATGCGGCTCGTGATCGCCGGGCCCAGCGCCTTCGGCGGCGGCACCATCTCGTACAGCACGCCGTCGATGCGGTACCGCATCTTGAACTCGTCCTCGAACGGCTCAAAGTGGATATCGCTCGCCCGATCCTTGATCGCCTGCAGCAGCACCAGGTTCAACAACTTAATCACGCGGTTGTCGCTCGCCGCGTCCATCACCGCGTCAAGGTCGATCGACGCCCCGCCCTTGCCACCCGCCGCCGCCAGCTTGCTCAGGTCCGGGTCCTTCGACAGCTCGCTGACAACTTCCGTCACCGACTCCTGCTTGGAGTAGTACTTCTTGATCAGCGCGTCGACTCCCGCCGCGTCCGCCACCACCGCCTCGACGTTGAACCCCATCAGCAGTCGCAGGTCATCAACCGCGCTGAAGTTGTCCCGCGACTTCATCGCGATCTTCAGCTTCCGCCCCGCCGCCTTGTACTCAATGGGCACCACCTGGTACGACTGCACCGTCTCACCGGGGATGCTCTCGACGACTTCTTTGGACAGTTCAACGCCGGTCAGGTCCACATACCCCAGCCCCGCCTGCGCCGCCAAACCTTCCTCAATATCCGCCTGGGTACAAACCCCGGCCTCGACCAACAAAACCCCGATCTGGGCCTTCCGCGTCTTCTGCACCTCCAAAGCAGCATGAACCTGCTCGCGCGTGCACTTGCCCAGCTTGGTCAAAATCCGACCGAGCTTCTTGCCCTTCACTTCTTGCAGTTCGGCCGGACTCAGCACTGGGATACCTCCAAAGTCTGGTTCATCCCCCATCCCCATCGCCGATAACCACCCACTTCACCCTTCACCCTTACACCCCTACCCACCTAAACCTCCCGCCGCCCGCTCGACACTCCCCACCCAGAATCGACAACCGCGACCAGACAGGAAACCACGCCGGGCCCCTTGTCTATCTCGCACAGCTTACCACATGGGTTCCGCCAAAAGGTGAAGCCAGAACAAGATTTATGTTGCGACACGTGGTTATTGTGAATGAGAATCGACGATTCCCACCCGTGTCTCATCACTATTTTCATGGCCGCCAATCTTCGCCAGAGTCCCAACGCGAGCCCCGAAGAGAAGCGAAAGTCCGTCGAGCAGTCCCGCACTCCTCCCCGGCCTGACCCCCTCCATCCCCTTCCGCTTTCCGACCGGACCAAATGCTGTTTCAGGTAGGAGTCAAAGGCCACCACAAGCCCGGCGAGGCGAGCGGGGCGTTCGGTCTCCAACTTGCCAACCGACCCGACGTGTAAAACGATCGTTTCAAGGCCGTTGCTATCCGGGCCTGTTTCACCCAGTTCACTTTCAAACCAGAGCGGTCACCTCATTGTGAACGCCTTGACAATCTGCCGGTTCGTCGACATTTCGTTCAACACTGAACGAAACGTCCCGCTGGCGGCGATCTCGCGCGTCTGAGACCAAGACGCCGCCCTTGCGAAGTTAGGCCTTCGGCTGGGGTTCGTCGGCGGACATGTCCAGCTCGCTTCGGCCGACCTGTCGGCCCATGCGGTGGACCTTGTCCGTCAGGTCCTGCGGGTTCTTGCTCTTGTCGACCATTTCTTCCGCCGAGATTCGACCGGCGGAGTAGTGCTGCCAGAGGTGGTCGTCGAGGAGCTGCATGCCGAACTTCTTGCCGGTCTGGATGAACGAGTCGATGCGGAAGGTCTTGCCTTCGCGGATGAGGTTCTGGATGGCGGGGGTGATGACGAGGAACTCGTACGCCGCCACCAGACCGGGCTGGTCGATCCGCCCCAGCAGCGCCTGGCTGAGGACCGCGAGCAGAGCCGTGGAGAGCTGAACGCGGATCTGGTTCTGCTGGCTGACGGGGAAAGCGTCGACGATACGGTCGATGGTCTTGGCGGCGCCGGTGGTGTGCAGGGTGGCGAAGACCAAGTGGCCGGTCTCGGCCGCCCGGATGGCCGCCTCGATCGTTTCAAGGTCGCGCATTTCACCGACCAGGATGCAGTCCGGGTCGGACCGCAGCACACGGCGCAGCGCTTCGGCGAAGCTCGGCACGTCGGTGCCCACTTCGCGCTGGTTCACGATCGATTTCTTGTGGTAGTGGTAGTACTCGATCGGGTCTTCCATCGTGACGATGTGCCGATCGAGGTTCATGTTCACGTAGTCGATCATCGTCGCCAGCGAGGTGGTCTTCCCCGAACCGGTCGGGCCGGTCACCAGGAAGAGACCACGCGGGCGGCGGACGAGTTCCTTGCAGATCTCGGGCAGACCGATCTGCTCGAAGGTCAGCAATCGGCTGGGGATCAGACGAAGGACGATGGCCAGGTCGCCGCGCTGCTTGAAGATCGAGACGCGGAAGCGGGCCTTGTCGCCGTAGGAGAAGCCGAAGTCGGTGCCGCCTTTTTCGGAGAGCTCTTGCTGCTTCTGCTCGGGGGTGATGGACTTCATCAGCGCCACCATGTCGTCGGCGTCGATGACCTTGGTCTTGAGGTTCTGCAGGTGCCCGTGCAGGCGGACGGTGGGCGGACGCCCGACGGTCAGGTGCAAGTCGCTGGCGCGTTCCTTGACGACGGTGTCGAGGAGGCGGTCCATCTGGAGGGTTGACATGGTGAGTCCTTTGACAAGACGGATGTTCTGAGCGTGAAGAGGGGAACGGAAACCGGAATCAGTTCACCACGGAGTCACGGAGGGGACGGAGAGAGGCCGGGGAACTGGCAATCGGGAATGGGCAATCGGCAATCGCAGAAAAAAGCCAGGTGTTACCGACGAGTTCTGTACGTGATTGATCGGCGGATCGATGAACAGCCTGTTTGCGTTGCTGCGTCTGAATCCGCGATTGCCAAATGCCGATTCCCGATTGCCCTGCCTTTCTCCGTGACTCTGTGGTGAAAGCTGCCTTTGCCTTTTTCGAAAACCGAACAACCGAATCAGACCACGCCTTCGACCTGTGTCGAGCGGGAGACTTCTTCGGGGGTTGAAACGCCCTTGAGGATCTTGATCTTGCCGTCGTTGACCAGCGAGCGCATGCCGTTGGCGATGGCGGCGGCGCGGATCTTCGCCACCGGCTCCTGCTTGAAGGCCAGTTCGCGGATCTCGCTGTTCATGACCATCATCTCGTAGATGCCTTTTCGCCCGCGGTAGCCGGTCTGGTTGCAGTTGTCGCAGCCCACCGGACGCAGCACCTTCCCCGCGCCTTCTTCGGGGGTGATGCCGACGATCCGCATGTACTTCGCGTCGGGCTCGGGGTCGATGTCCTTGCACTTCGGGCACAGCACGCGCACGAGGCGCTGGGCCATGATCGCCTGGATCGCGCTGGCGACGAGGAACGGCTTCACACCCATGTCGATCAGACGCGTGATGGCGCTCGGCGCGTCGTTGGTGTGCAGCGTGCTGAACACCAGGTGACCGGTCAAAGCGGCCTGGATCGCGATTTCCGCCACTTCGCGGTCACGGATTTCACCGACCAGGATGATGTTGGGGGCTTGACGCAGCATCGTCTTGAGCACGACGCTGAAGCTCAGGCCGATCTTCTCGCGGATCTGGACTTGGTTGATGCCCTTGAAGTTGTATTCGATCGGGTCCTCGGCCGTGATGATCTTCGTGTCGGGCTTGTTCAGCACGTCGAGCGCCGAGTACAGCGTGGTGGTCTTACCGCTACCGGTCGGACCGGTGACGAGGAAGATGCCGTTGGGTCGGCGGATGATCTTGTTGAAGACCGCGAGGTTGTCCTCTTCGAAGCCCAGGTTGGGCAGACCGATCTTGACGCTATCGGGGCGCAAGATACGCAGAACGACGGACTCGCCGTGATAGACGGGGCAGGCGCTGACGCGGAAGTCGATCTGCCCGTCGTCGACGTTGATTTTGATGCGGCCGTCCTGCGGGACGCGCTTTTCCGCGATGTTCATCGCGGCCATGAGCTTCAGTCGCGAAAGGACCGAGTTCTGCATGCGCTTGGGGAGGTTGTCGCGCTCGATGCAGACGCCGTCGATTCGGTACCGGAGGCGGACGCGGTCGCCGAAGGGTTCGATGTGGATATCGCTGGCGCGCATCTTGACGGCCTCGGCGAGGATGCGCTGCACAAGGCGGACGATCGGCGCGTCGTCTGAGGAGATGTCGATGGACTTGTCGACGGACTTGTCGACGCTTTTGTCGATCGAGCGGTCGATCGAATCGGTGACGAGCCCGGCCTTCGGATCGGTGGGTTTGTCGGCCTTTGCGCCGCCGCCGAGGCTGGTCTCGATGAACTTGCGGATCTGCGAGCGCTGCGCGAGTTTGGTTTCGATGTCCGCGTTGAGGCGGAAGCGGAGCATGTCGAAGAGTTCGAGGTCCGCCGGGTCGTGGGTGATGAGCTGCATCTTCCCGCCGGCCTTGCTCAGGGGGAGGATGAGGTGCTTTTTGATGAGGTCTTCGGGGATGAGCTTTGGGTTGATCTGGGCGGCGACGCCGTTGGCGTTCAGATCGATGTACTCGAGCGCGAACTGGTTGGCGAGGCCTTTGGTGACCTGTTCCTCGCTGGCGAGGCTCATCTCGATCAGCGCATCGCCCAGGCGCTTGCCGGAGGACTTGGCTTTGGAGAGGGCGGTTTCGAGCTGCGGGGGAGAAATAACCCCCCAGCCGACGAGGATTTCACCGAGTTTCTTGCGTGAGCGTGCCATGCTTTTGATCAGATCGAGGGGGATCGTGGAGTCGGGGTGAGCGGAGACGGGGCGATGCGTCGCGGGTACGGAACAGACGAAGAGCGTAGCCTAGGGACGCCCGCCCCACGAAGGACGAACGCCCCGAGCCAGCCCAAGGGGGCTCAGAGTATCTTGACTTGTCCCCTCGGATGCAACCCCTCACCGTGATGGGCATCCAAGGGTCGGGGCGTGGGGTGAAACGGTCCTATGAAGAAGAGAACCAAGCGAGCCAGCGTGAAGCGATCATCAAGCACCACACCCGCGGCGAGCCGGGGTGACAAGAAGATCGCGCGAGGACCATCGAAACCCCATCGGCACGCGGTGCGTGCGGATCGCGGCGTGATGCTCATCACCGCGGGCCCCACCCACGAGCCCATCGATTCGGTCCGGTTCATCGGCAATCGCTCATCCGGTCGGTTGGGGATCGAACTGGCGCAGGCCGCGGCGAAAAAGGGTTGGCGGGTGCGGCTGCTGCTGGGGCCTGTTTGTACCCCTCTTGGTACCCCCCCCACCCCGCTGACACCCCCCACCACATCCAAGGGTGATTCGCGGCTGAGCGTGGCCCGGTTCCGCACCACGGCGGATTTGCAGGGGTTGCTGGAGGCGGAGTTTCCGACGTGCGATGTACTGGTGATGGCTGCGGCGGTGGCGGATTATCGACCCAAGATCGACGCAGATGCCCTCAAGAAGGCGGGTGGAAAGCTCAAACGCGACGCGGCGGGGTTGACCATCACGATGGAAGCAACCCCCGACCTGCTGGCGGGGCTCAAGGGGCTGAAAAGGGCGGATCAAACGACGATTGGGTTTGCCCTTGAGCCGGCGGAGCGGCTGGAAGAATCGGCGAAGGACAAGTTGGTGCGCAAGGGGCTGGACGCGATCGTGGCGAATGAACTGCGGACGATGGAGGCTTCGAGCATCAAAGCCAGCGTGTTCGTGCGTGATGGGCGGCGGATCGACACCGATGGGGACGTGAGCAAAGCGAAGTTTGCTCCGTGGCTCCTGAAGGTGATCGACGAGGTTCGCGGGGATGAGGGGGCGAGGAAGAGGAAATAGGCCGGGTGAGGGCTACGGTTGATGATGCCTTCGCACGAAAGCCCCGACAACGCGTCCTCGTTTGCCCAGTTTCACGGTGATTCGACCGATCTGCCCGCGGGAGACGGCGCTGGGGGTGCGGGGGGTGCGGG
>JACVCS010000082.1 GCA_016741915.1 Phycisphaerales bacterium
CCGCCACCCCCACCGCCCGCCGGCTGGGCAAAGACCGAACCGGCAATCAACGTGAGCGCACATGCGGCCGAGACCATCAGCGAGATCGACTTGCGGGCCATGGAAATCTCCTTGAAAACGAGCTGTTCCGAGCTTCTGAAACCCATCGAACCTGTTTTTTCAGGCCCCAGAGGCTCGGAATCGACAGTGCAAAGTGAAAACCCCGAACTCCGAGGCCGGAGAATCCGGCTCGGTCCTGAATCGCCGAACGTACCAACCCTTCAATCTATTGCCCCCCGGTTCACAGGTTGCGAACAAGGGCCATTCCGGGGTTTCCCTAGGCTGCCGCTGCACCGCCACTCGTCATCATCCCTCAGGCAAACGTCGCGGGCTTGCGGTCGTTCATCATCTTGACGAACGCGTCGAACAAGTAGCTCGAATCGTGCGGCCCGGGGCTGGCCTCCGGGTGGTACTGCACGCAGAAGACCGGGCGATCCGTCAGGCGGAACCCCGCAAGGGTGCCATCGTTGAGGTGAATGTGCGTTGCCTCGCCCGTCGCCGCCCCGGCCTTGTCGGCGGTGGAAAGCGTCGCGGGATCGACCGCGAAGCCGTGGTTCTGGCTGGTGATCTCGACCTTGCCCGTCAGCAGGTTCTTCACGGGCTGGTTCGCGCCGCGGTGCCCGAAGGGCAGTTTGAACGTCCGCGCACCGATCGCCAGGGCCAGAAGCTGGTGCCCAAGGCAGATCCCGAAGGTCGGGGGGACTTTGTCCTTCGGCGCGCTCAGCACCCCGCGGAGGGTCTGGATCGTTTGCTCCACGGCCGCCGGGTCACCCGGTCCGTTGGAGATGAAAAGCCCGTCGGCCTGCCCCTGTTCCATGAGTTTCAGAATCTCGGCCGCGGTGATGGTGTGGGGAACGACCTTCACCTCGCACCCTCGGTCAGCCAGATTCCGCAGGATGTTCGACTTTGCGCCGCAGTCGAGCGCCAGCACGTGGTAGGTCTTGGTCCGTTTGGCACCGGTGGGTAACTGGGCTTCGAGCGACCATTCGCCGAGCGTTTCGCTCCAGGTCTGGTTGCTCGAACACCCAACCAGCGGCACCAGATTCTGCCCGGCCATGCTCGGTGCTTGACGGGCCATATCGATGAGTTGTTGATCGGTCAGGGTCGGATCGTCGGAGATGACGCCCTGCGTCACACCCCCGGTGCGGAGGGCCCGCGTCAGCGCGCGGGTGTCGATCCCGAAAAGCCCCAGCACACCGGCTTGTTTGAGGTACTCGTGCAGGTTGATCGTCGAGCGGAAGTTGCTGTCGATCCGCGAGAGGTCCTTGATGACGAACCCGGCGACCTGGACCTTCTTGCTTTCGACGTCCTCGGGATTGATGCCATAGTTGCCGACCTGCGCGACCGTGAGGGTCAGGATCTGCCCGGTGTACGACGGGTCGGTCAGGGCTTCCTGATACCCGGTCATGGCGGTGTTGAACACCACCTCGCCGATGGACTTGGTCTTGCGGTTGATGGCGCCGAAGCACCGCCCGACGAAGATCGTGCCGTCGGCGAGCGCGAGGCGTCCGACGGGGAAGTCGGTCTCCCGCAAAGGCAACGCTGAACGGTTTGAGGTCGAGTTCGAGGCGGCAGCGGTCGTGGTTGAGCTGGGCATCGGGGCAGATGATAGGAAACCACGCGATAGGAAATCACGCGCAGGACGGATAGCGTTGCGCGTGAACGCTTCGCACCAACCCGAGGAGGGCGGGCAGGAAGCCGGGCTCTTCGGGCCTGAGCCCGGTTCGAACTCCGCCCGTCGCGGGATCGACCCGACCGGCGGCGACGTGCGTTTGGCGAAGGTCGCGGTGTATCGCGGGATCGAACGCACCCGAGGCAACCACCCGAACCGACCCGACGGCGGCCTCTCCGACCTACGCGCCGGGCTGCTGACATACTCGATCCCACACGACCAGTCAGTCGAGATCGGCCAGTTGGTCGCCGTGCCGCTGGGTCGGGGCAACGCCCGTGGCGGCAAGCGCTCGCGAGCTTCATCAACCGCCTCAAGCGTGAACGCCGGCGGCGTGGTGGTGCAGCTCGGCGGGCTCGAACTGCTCGAAGGGCTCGCGCCGGAGAAAGTTCGCCCCATCGCCGAAGCCTTGCCCTCGGTCCTGCCGCGGGTCATGCTTGAGCTGGCGCTGTGGATGTCGAAGTACTACGTCTGCCCCGCGGGGATGGTCTTCTCTGCGGTGCTTCCCGCGGCGGTGAAGAAGCAGATCGGTGCGAAGAAAGTCGGCGTCTACGCGCCGTCGCCCGCGATCGCTCTGGAAGAAAAGCCCAGCAAGGGTGCCCTGGAAAAACGCCTGCACGAAGCCACGCGCGTCCTTTTCGAGCTGCGCGATCGCGAAACCTGGCCCGTCGATGCGCCGACACTCGCCCGCACGCTGAGCGTTCAGGGCGTCAAGCTCACCGCCACACTGCTGAAGGCCCTCGTCGACCGTGGCACGCTGATCCGCAGCGTGCACGACCGCGTCGTTTCGCGTGGATCGTTCGACGCGCAAGCGGCCGGGGTGCCGGGCGAATCGCGCGAGGGCTCGAAGAACGACGACACGAACGCACTGACACTCACGAGCGAGCAGCACAGCGCCGTCGAGGGCATCAGCGCCACGCTGGGTCGGTTCGCCAGCCATTTGCTGCTGGGCGTCACCGGCTCGGGCAAGACCGAGGTCTACCTTCGGCTGATCGAACGCGTGCTCAAAGATTCACCCGACCAGGGCGCGATCGTGCTGGTGCCCGAGATCGCGCTGACGCCGCAGACGGCCGGTCGATTCGTGCAGCGGTTCGGCCAGACCGTCGCGGTGCTGCACTCGGGGCTCAGCGCATCGCAACGCTCGCACCAGTGGGCGTTGGTTGCGCAGGGCACGGTCCGCGTGGTCGTCGGCGCACGCTCGGCGGTCTTCGCACCGGTGAAAAAGCTCGGGCTCATCGTCGTCGACGAAGAGCACGACCACTCGTACAAGCAGGACCAACTGCCGAGATACCACGGGCGCGACGTGGCGATCAAGCGTGCGCAGCTCGAAGGCTGCCCGGTTGTGCTTGGCTCAGCGACACCATCACTCGAAAGCTACGCCAACGCGTTGAGCACCCCTGAAGCCGGCGAGCAAACCAAAGCCAAGAGCACGCTCTGGCGGCTGACCACCCGCGCCACCGGCGCCGCGATGCCCCGCGTTGAGATCGTCGATCTTCGCGAGGAACGCAAGCTCCGCACCGCGATGAGCCCCGGCTCATGGCGCGATCGACAGCTCCACCTGCTGGGCCCCACGCTCGAGAGCGCCATTGAGCGCGCCCTTCGCGCCGGCGGGCAGGTCATCCTGCTGCTCAACCGCCGGGGATTCGCCAACTACCTCATGTGCCCCGATCCGAAATGCGGCTGGGTCATGCGCTGCGATCACTGCGACGCCACGAGCGTCTACCACCTCACGCCCGGCACGCACGCACCGGTCCCCGGGCTCGTCCGCTGTCACCACTGCCTCGCGGAAAAGCTCCTCCCCCGTGGCTGCCCGTCCTGCGGCAAGGCCATCAACACCTTCGGCCTGGGGACTCAGCGCGTCGAAGAAGAACTCCAGAAAAAGTTCGCGCAAGAGCACGGCATCGTCCTGGGCTCCACACTCCTGCGCCTCGATTCCGACACCATGCGCACCGCGGCGGATTACTTCACCGCGCTCGACCGTTTCGCACGAGGCGAGGCCCGCATGCTCGTCGGCACACAAATGATCGCCAAGGGTCTGGACTTCCCAAACGTCCGCCTCGTAGGCGTCGTCAGCGCCGACACCGCGCTGAACATGCCGGACTTTCGAGCCGCCGAGCGGACGTTCCAGTTGGTGGCGCAGGTCGCCGGTCGCGCCGGGCGGAGCGACATCCGCGGGCAGGTCATCGTGCAGACGATGAACCCGCAGGAGCCGTCGATCGTGCTGGCCTCGAAGCACGACTACGAAACGTTTGCTCGGCAGGAACTGAAGACCCGCGCCGCCGCGGCACTGCCGCCCGTCGGCAGAATGGCCCGCGTGGTCTGCCGCGATTTGGATCTGGCGAAAGCGAGCGCCAGCGCCGCAGCGCTCGCGACCGCGTTCAAGCAGCTCGCCAGCGCCGGCTCGTTCGACCTGCGCGTCCGGGGGCCCATGCCCTGCCCGCTCTCTCGTGTGGCGGATCATCACCGCGTCGCGGTTGAGCTCTATTCCGGCGGCCGCGGCGCGATCCAGAGGGCCTTCGAGATGCTCCGCGGGCAGGGGCTGTTGATCTCCGACGCGCACACCGCCGTCGACGTTGACCCCATCGCGCTGATGTGAACGTTGAGCGCGTTGGACGCGTCGCACGACGTGGCCGACTGTGCCGCGATGCTCACCACGCAACCGCGCCGGGCTTGCCGATCGGCTTCTCAAAGACGCCCGGGAACGAGCCCAGATCGTCGCGGTTCTTCAACGCCCGCGCCCAGAACCGGCTCAGCTCGACCGCGACCGGGCCGACGGCGCCGGCGCCGATTGGTCGGCCGTCGACGTGCGTGATGCTCGTGATCATCGTCGTGGTTCCGAGCAGCAACAACTCGCTGCACCGCGCAAGATCTTGCGTAGTCAAGCGTGCCTCGCGGATCTGCGTGCAGAGCGCAAGCATCGCCGCCCGCGTGACGCCGTTGAGGATCGGGGCGGATTCCAAGCTGGGCGTGAGTACGTCGTGCGTCTTCAGCGGCTCGCGCTCCCGATCGCCCTCGCTGAACCCGGGTCTGGGGATCACCAACGCGATGTTCGTGTACGTTCCTTCGCTCAGCACGTGCGTGCCGTCGGTCATCGCTCGGCACAGAATCGTCTCGGCCGCACCATCGATCCCCGAGGTCTCCACCCCAGACAGTGCCGCGAGCACGTTGCCCAGCAGCGAGATCGACTTCACCTCGCCGACCATCCAGCGTTCATCAAGTTGCAGGCTCGCCTTTTTCACCGCTGGGCGTGCGCTTTCCGGGTTTGTGATGTCGAGCCGCTCGATGGGCTTGGCGTACGCGAGCACAGTGGGCGCGAGGTTGCTCACGCGGACACGTTCACGCACCGGGCCGGCGTGCAGATCGGGCGTGCCGCGGGTGACCTGCCAGTAGACAAACGCGTCGTCGAGGTTGTTGACCTTCAGCAGTTCGTCGGTGATGGGCAGCAGCTTCGCGGGGTCGTACGCGATGCCGCAGCGTTCCAGCCCGCGGGCCATTCGCCGCACGTGTAGTTCCGGTGCGATCAATCGGCGTTGACCTTCGTGCTTGAACGACCGCAGCCCTTCGTAGATCCCGTCGGCAAAGAGAAACCCGCGGTCAAACGCGCTCACGCGAGCTTCGTGCACGGGGACGAGTTGGCCGTTCAGATACACGAGCATGCCGCCAATGTAGCACGGGCGCGCGTTCCGCGTTTTGTGCGTCGGTCGCGTGATCGACACCATCTCCACACCCGCCCTTTCGCGCGGTACGCTATCAACCTATGACCACCAACCTCGCAGGGATGCGCGTCACCGTGATGGGCCTGGGCCGCTTCGGCGGCGGCGCGGGCGTCACCCGCTTTCTCGCCTCGCAGGGCGCACGCGTGCTCGTCACCGACATGTCCCCCGAAAGCAAACTCACCGACTCGATCGAAGAGATCGCCGACCTCGTCCGCGCCGGCTCCGTCACGCTCCGCCTCGGCGCGCACGACGAGCGCGACTTCACGCAGACCGACCTGGTCGTGGTCAACCCTGCGGTACCCAAGCCCTGGGACAACGCGCTGCTGAAGGCAGCGATGGCCGCTGGAGTTTCACTGACCACCGAGATGAAGCTGCTCATCGAGCGTCTGCCCGACCGCGCCCGCACCGTGGGCATCACGGGCTCCGCGGGCAAGTCCACCACCACCGCGATGATCCACGCCGCGGTCAAGGCCGCCTCGCCGTGCGTCATGGGCGGCAACATCGGCTCATCGCTCCTGCCCGTGCTCAACACCATCACGCCCAAAACAGTCGTCGTGCTCGAGCTCTCCTCCGCCATGCTCTACTGGCTGGGCCAGCTCGGCGGCTTCTCACCCGCCACCGCCGTCTGGACCAACCTCGCCCCCAACCACGCCGACTGGCACGGCGACCACACCCACTACGGACACAGCAAGGCCCAGATCCTCCTGCACCAACGCGCCACCGACACCGCCGTGATGGGCGCGGGGCCATCCAGCGGCATCGATGCCTTCCACGATCTGGTCAAAGGCAGAATCATCAAGGTCGACCGCGACACCTTCCCGCTGCCGCTGTCGATCCCGGGCGCACACAACCGCCTGAACGCGAGCATGGCCCTTGAAGCCGCGTGCGCCGCGCTGCCCGGAACGCCCCGTGAATCGCTCGCGAAGTCCATCGCCTCGTTCACAGGCCTGCCCCACCGTCTGCAACTCGTCTGCACGAAACTCGGCGTGCGCTACTACAACGACTCAAAGTGCACAACCGTCGACGCCCTCATGCAGGCCCTCGGCGCGCTCGCACCCAACGGCGAAGGCCTGAACAAGATCCACCTCATCGCCGGCGGCTACGACAAAAAAGTCTCCCTCCGCGAAGTCTCCGCGCTGGCAACCAAACTCGCAGGCCTCTACACCCTGGGCGTCACAGGCCCGACCATCGCCCGCGACGCCCGCGCTCTCGGCGCCACCAACGTTCACGAAGCACAAACCCTCCGCGACGTCTTCGCCCTCGCAAAGCACAACGCCAGGCCCGGCGATACCGTCCTGCTCAGCCCCGCCTGCGCAAGCTGGGACCAGTACCCCAACTACGAACACCGCGGCGAAGAGTTCTGCACCCTCGCGGAGTCCATCGCGTGAAGACCCAAACATTCATCATCCTCATCGGCATCGCGTCGCTCACGCTCGGCGCTTGCACCGCGAAACGCGACCAACCGCCAGCGAGCACCGCCCAAGGCACCCCGGCACCACTCACACCATCGACACAAGCCGCCAAACCAGCACCTTCACCCGCACCAACGCCGCCGACTGCACCATCGCAGGCACCCGCACCAGGCACATCAACAACGAAGAGCGACGCTCTCCGCGAAGTCTTCCCCCACGTCCGCGTCGACACGCAGGAGAAGATCGTCGAAATCGACGCCATCGTTCCCATCGACGCTCGCGATCCACAAACACCCAACGTCTTTCTCGAAGTCGTGCTCTGCACCGCGGACAGCAAAGAGCACGAGAGCCTGGTGATGACCCGCGCCCGCGCTTCGCACGTGCACGCCGCCCTCTTGCTCATCGGCCTCCAGCCCGGCTCGCCCGGTCGCGTTGAGTGGACACCCGCCACCAAAGACACACCCGCCAAAGCCACCCGCATCGCCCCCACAGGCGACGACGTCGAGATCACCTTCCGCTGGGAAAAGCCCGCCAGCAACGAAACCGCCCCAACCACCCTCACCACCACCCCCACCACCGTCACCGAATCGCCTTGGGACTGGATCGAAACTATTGACGCAAAAAGCAGCAAACGCGCAAGCATTCCCCAGAGCAGCCGCTCACAATGGCTTTTCGCCGGCTCATCCACCCGCACCAACGCCATCATCAACGAACGCGGCGACCGCGGCACCCTCTACGCCGCCGACACCGCAGGCACCCTCATCGGGCTCACAACCTTCGGCACCGAAACCCTCGCCCTCAGCCAAGTCCTCAGCCCCGAATCCTCCATCGACGAGCCGCTCTACCTCGCCAGCACCAGCCGCACACCCAAAGTTGGCACCAAGGTGGTGGTGGAGATCAGGAAGCGGAAATCAGGCAATAGGCAATAGGCAATAGCAGAGGGTCCCGAGACTCTTTCTGCGATTGCCGATTGCCAATTCCCGATTGCCACTCCCCCCGACTTCGCGTCTTCGTGCCAAATCCCCAATCACCGCCGCTTCGCGGGCCGCCCCTTCCACTTCTCGATCTCCGCGTACGCGTTGTGGCTGTGGATGCTCTCGAAGTTCTCCGAGTTGATGCTGTACCACGTGATCCGCTCGTCACGCTCCAGCGCCAGCGCCAGATCGCGCACGATGTCCTCGACGAACTTCGGATTATCGAACGCCGCCTCGGTGACGTACTTCTCGTCCGGGCGCTTCAAAACCGCGAACACCTCCGTGCTCGCGGCACCTTCAAGGATCTTCGCCAGATCCTCGATCCACAGCATCCCCTTGAACCGCACCTTCGCCTCGATCAGGCAGCGCTGGTTGTGCGCACCGTACCGCGAGATCTCCTTGCTGCACGGGCAGAGGCTCGTCGCCGGCGCTTTCACACCAAGGATCAGATCATCACCCTCAGGCCCCGAGGTGCACTCGAACGACACCTGATAATCCATCAGCCCGGGCTGCTGCGTCATCGGCGCCAGCTTGCGGATGAAGTACGTAAAGCTCGCGAAGAAGTGCGCCTCCGCCGCCGCCAAGCGCTCGCGGATCTTCCCCGCGATCCCCGCGATATCCCCGGGCGTGATGGCCATGTCGTGCTCGTTGAGCACCTCCAAAAACCGGCTCATGTGCGTGCCCTTCTGATAGTGGGGCAGCGACACATACATATTGATCTTCGCAACCGTCGATTGCTCGCTCGGCCCGCCCGGGATCCGCGCCGACTCGGGGATCGTCAGCCTGATCGGGTACGTCACGTCCTTCACGCCCACGCGATCGATCGCGACGTTCCGAGTGTCCTGCTTCCCCTGCACGTCCGGGATCGCGCCGGGCGATTTCTTCGCCTCAACAACCACCGCGCCGGGTGTCTTCGCACCGCCGCCGACCGCACGCGACCTGACAGCCGATCCGCCCGCACCACCGCCGGTTGAACCGCGCCGTGTGCTTCCGTTGTTTTTGCGTTCCTTCACGGGGCCATCGTAGGTTTCGTGAATGGCCAGTTCTCGCCCTTACAACGCACCGTCATCGCCTCGGCACTTCCCCTGATCACGCCTTTTCAGCCGTCGCCAACCCAACCCCCCACTTCGCCCCCGTGGGCAAACCGATCAGCGCCCCCGCGATCCAATCCATCGGCATCAACTTGAACGGCCCCGCCAACTCCCCCGAGTTCGACAGCGTCAGCAAAGGCACCGACTGCGCCGGCAACAGCAACGCCGCCACCATCGGGCACGCCGCCGCAAGGCACGCGAACATCGCCACCAGCCACGGCGCCGAGGCCTGCTTATGCAGCATCGCCGAGACGATCCCCGCGACGAGCGCCCCGAAGGCCCCCGCCGCGAGCGTCTGACCTTTCAGCGTCGAGACCGCCACCAGCCACGCACCCGCGACCCCGCAGATCAGACAGCAGACCGTCGACACGCCCAGCTTCGCGGGCGAATCCGCCGGCTCACGCAGCACATGCTCCGGCACAAAGTGCCCCGGCGGCGGCGTATTCAAATGGTTCTGTTCACCCGCCTTCGCGATCAGCCACGCCCCGCCAACCGTCACCGCGCCCAGCACCGCCCCCTCAACCGCCAGCATCCAATACTGCCCACGCACCGGATCGATCCGCAGCACTTCATCCATCCGCCCGCACCCGTGCGCCACCCACGCCGCCGCCGCTCCCGCCGTGAGCAAGCCCCAGCGCGTCGAAGTGAACTTCGCGGTGCAATACCCAAAGCCCAGCGCCATCACCAACGCCAGCACCTCTCGCCCCAGCCCCAAGACCATCCCACCACTCGGCCCGATCGACAAGATCGGCGAAGTCGCCGTCACGCCGTCCGAGGCCGTCAGCGGCGAAAGCAGCATCAACGCCGCCGGACCGACGATCAACACCGCGAGGGACAACAACGACCAGCGAAGGATGGCTTCGGCCATAGGGTCAGAGGATAGCGTGCCCCGAACGGAAAAACCTCGCTCCACACCGCCTCACTTGCCGCTCGGCTTCCCCGCGTCGCCACCGCCGCGAATCCCCCGCAGCAGCGCATCCGCCTCCCGCGCACGCACCCGCAGCGCATCGATATCTTCCTGCCGATTCGCGGCATACTTCGCCAGCACCTCGCCCTTCGGCCCAAGCAAGTACAACTCAAACGGGTGCACGATGTTGTCCATCGTGACGCTCGGATCGCCCGCGCTCTTCACCGCGATGCGTTCCTTCGGATCCGTCGCCAGGTGCGCCTTGAGGTTCTCGGTATAGATCTGCCGAACCGTGTGCGCAGGGCCAGCCGAGGAGATCGGATGCCGCTCGGTCACAAAGCTCCACGTCTCCCAGTTCACGCGCAACCGCTCGCCCCACGCCTTGAGCACCGCGGGCGAGTCGTTCGCGGGGTCGATGCTGAAGGCCGTGAACCGAACCTGCGTGTCGCTGAGGCTGTCCTGCAGCATCTTCATCTGCGTGGTGATCGTCGGGCACGCCAGCGGGCAGTTGCTGAAGACAAACGCCGCGATCGTCACGTGCTTGTACAGCAGCAGTTCGTTCACGTCGTCGCCGTTCTGATTCACGAGATTGAACGACCCGACCAGCAGCGGCTCACCGTCAAAGTCGCTGCTCAAAGCCGTCTTCGGCGGCGGCGTCCACTTCGGCCCACCCGCCATGCCCGGATACATCACCAGCATCGAAAAACTCGCCAGAAAAACCAGCCCCGCGCCGAGCGACAAGAACTTCATCCACGTCGGCATACCACCACCTCCACCCGCCCGCGGGCCCTCGCCCGCGGCCGTCGTCGTTGACACATCAGCCTGTCCGTTCTGCATTGCGTCCTGCACACCCATGATCGATTATTCGCCCCGTCCACGCCCCATGACCACCAGCCCCAAACCCGCCCCGAGCACCGCAAACGCCGCCGAACCGCCCCATTGCCACACCGTCGTCGAACCCGCCCCATTCAAGAGCGCCGTGCGAATCAACTCGCTCGGCCAGGTCAACGGGTTGATCTTCATCAACACCGCCATGATCGAACTCGCCCCCGACAACGGAAAAAACGCCCCGCTCAGCAGCAGCATGGGCATCAGCACCAGGTTCATCACGCCGTGGAACCCCGAGGTCGAGTTCACCTTCCACGCCAGCGCCAGCCCCAGCCCCGTAATCCCCAGCGCCATCATCGCCACACCCGCCAGCGCCACCATCACCGACGCGACATCCAGAGAAACCCCCGCCAGCGGCGACGCCAGGATGATCACCCCGCTCTGCACCGAAGCCACCAACGCGGCGGAAAAAACCTTCGCCCCCACCATCGCCCACGACGGCGCCGGACTCACCAGCACCGCCTGCAAAAAACCCTCCGCGCGATCCTCGATCAGGCTCATCGCCGCGAAGATGCTCGTGAAGACCGCCGACATCGCCGCCATCCCCGCCACGAGGTACGCCCCGTAACTCGTCGCGTTCACGCCCGCCCCTTCACCGCCCATCGCCCGCAGCATGAACGACCCGCCCAGCCCGCTCGCCAGCACCACCCAGATAATCGCGGGCGTACCGATCGACGCGACAATCCGCGCCGGCTGCCGCGAAAACCGCGTCAGCTCACGCCCGCACAACGACCGCAGCGCCATGAAGCCCGCGCTCATCGTTGGCCTCCGCGCTTCTTCGCGGCCTCACCCGCGCCCATTTGACCATCCTCTCCCCCGCCCGCCAGCGACCGACCCGTCATCGCCATGTACACATCCCCAAGCGTCGGCGGCGCAACCTGCACCGCCACGCCCAGCTCGATCAGCCGGTCCGCAGCCGACCGCACACGCCGCGTCGCGTCCTCCTCACGCTCATCACCCGCCCGCGCCAGCACCTCGCCCAGGGGCTGCACCGTCACCGTCAACCCCATCCCGCGCAGCACCTCCGCCGGATCAACCCCGC
The DNA here is from genome assembly GCA_016741915.1 of Phycisphaerales bacterium. Taxonomy (GTDB): domain Bacteria; phylum Planctomycetota; class Phycisphaerae; order Phycisphaerales; family UBA1924; genus JACVCS01. The sequence continues at coordinate 11,739 of JACVCS010000082.1, forward strand.
CCGCCTCCACCCGCTCGCCACACCGGATCACCGTCCGCCCCAGCGCCCGCCTCAGCTTCTCAGGCCCATCATCCGCAACCACCCGCCCCTCGTGCATCAGCACCACGCGCTGCGCAAGCTGCGCTTCCTCCATCTGATGCGTCGAGAGCACGATCGTCAGCCCGCCACCGCCCGCCGCCCCGCCATTCATCCGTCGCCGCGCTTCAACCAGCGCCGTGAAAAACTCCTCCCGCGCCCGGATATCCAGCCCCGTCGTCGGCTCATCCAGCAGCAGCATCGCAGGCCCGTGCAGCAGCGCCCGCGCCAGATCCGCCCGGCGTATCAACCCGCCGCTGAGCGTCGACACGCGCTGATCCAACCGATCGTTCAGCCCCAAGCTCTCCGAAACGCGTGCGATCGCCTCCGCCGCGCGTGACGGGCTCATCGCAAAGAGCGCCGCCGCCGTGCGCAGGTTCTCCCGCACCGTCAGCAGCGGATCCAACGCCGCGGCTTGAAACGCCACACCCAGCTCCCTCCGCACAACCGAAAGCTCTTCAACTCCACCCCCACCGCCCTTCACCACCGCACGCCCCAGGATGCTCACATCACCCTCATCAGGCCTCGCAACCGTCGCAAGGATCTTCAAGAGCGTGCTCTTCCCCGAACCATTCGGCCCCAGCAGCGCTACCCACTGCCCGCGCCCGATATCCAGATCCACACCCGCCAGCGCCACCCGCGCCGGCACGGCCGCGACACCCCGCCGCGCACGCGAACCCGCGAAGGTCTTCTTCACCCCGCGCACCGAAACCGCCAAGGCCCCGCTTGTCGTGCCCGCGTCGTTGTTCGTCATCGGTTGTTGTGCGGCCGTCATCAACGCGCTCACGCCGAGGTGATCCACCGCACCGCCGCCTCACCGACCATGAACATCAGCAGCAGCGGCAAGTGAATGATCGAACCGATAAACACCGCCCGCGCACGCTGCCGCGTCCGCTCCAGCATCAGCCGAACCGTCCCCGCCAAAAACACCAGCCCGCTCACCCCCGCCACCACCACATACACCAAGCCCAGCCGTTCCGGCATCACCAGCGCCGGCGCCACAGTCGCCGGAATCAACAGCACCGCCCACGCCGCCACCATGAAGCTCGTCAGGTGCCCTGTCTTGTCAAAGATCGGCAGCATCCTGAACCCGCCCCGCGCATAATCCTCGCGGTACATCCACGCGATCGCCAGAAAGTGCGGGATCTGCCACACGAACATCAACGCGAACAGCGACCACCCCCCCGCCTCAAGCAGCCCCCCCGCGATCGGCTCGCTCGTCGTCACCGCCTCAGGAATGCTCCGCGCCGCGCACCACCCAATCAACGGCGGCAGCGCCCCCGGCACCGCACCCACCAGCGTCGACAAAGGCGTCACCGGCTTCATCGGCGTATACAAAAGCACGTACACCAGAATCGTCGCCAGCGACACGCCACCCGCCGCAACCCCGCACGTCAGCACCAACGACCCAACCCCCAGCACACTGAAAATCAGCCCCACGATCAACGCCTGATCCGCATTCAACCGACCCGTCGGGATCGGCCTCAGCGCCGTCCGCGGCATCTTCGCATCCCGGTGATGCTCCCACCATTGATTCAGCGAGTTCGCACCCGAAGCCGAAAGCGCCGTCCCGATCACGCACATCACCGCCACCACCACAATCGGCATCAGATCACTGTGCCGACTCGGCATCGCCAGAATAAACCCCACCGCCGCCGTCATCACCACCATCTGCGTGATCCGCGGCTTCGACAACTCCATGATCGCGCCAAAGCCCCGCGGCAACGCCCGCCGCTTCGCCTCAACTGAATCGCCAACAACCGAACCCTCAACCCCGCCCGCGCCGCCGCCACCGCCCGACGACGATCCGTCGCCGCTCCCGCCCTCTCGCCCCGCTCCCCCCCCACCACCCACTCC
>JACVCS010000083.1 GCA_016741915.1 Phycisphaerales bacterium
GGTCCCATGATCCCTTGGTCCCTTGGTCCCTTGGTCCCTTGGTCCCTTGGTCCCTTGGTCCCTCAATCCCTGCCTTCCCCCCCCTCCCCCCTCGGCCCTCGGCCCTGACCCCTCGGCCCTTCCGCCTTCCCCTTCCATCAAGGGTTCACACAACCTTGACGTTCCCCGGGGTGACGATTTTCATCCGGCGGCAACACTTCTTCCGGTTCGGTTGCCGGTGCGGCTTTGTGCGTGTGCCGGTGGAGTTGTTGTTGTTGACGGTGGTTCCTCTTTCAGGAGCGGCTTCATGAACGTGTTGACCAAAGGTCTGGTGTTGGTGAGCGTGGTTGGTGGTTTGACGGCCGGTCTGTCGGCTCAGCAGGTTGCGGTGGATACCGCGCTGCCCAGCTACAAGGCCACCGAGGGCGTTTCGGGCACGATCAAGTCCGTCGGCTCGGACACCATGAACAACCTCATGAGCCTCTGGGCCGAGGAGTTCAAGAAGAGCTATCCGAACACGAAGATCGAGGTCGAGGGCAAGGGTTCGTCGACCGCCCCGCCCGCGCTGATCGAGGGTCTGGCCCAGTTCGGCCCGATGAGCCGCGAGATGAAGAAGAGCGAGATCGACGCCTTCGAGAAGAAGTTCGGCTACAAGCCCACGGCTCTGCCCACCGCGGTGGACGCGCTGGCGGTCTTCGTTCACAAGGACTGCCCGCTCGAAGAGATCACCATGGAACAGCTCAAGCTCGTCTTCTCGGTTGAGGGCAAGGACATGACCTGGGGCGACCTGGGCGTGAAGGACGCCGCCTTCGCCAGCAAGCCGATTGCGCTCTACGGCCGCAACAGCGCCTCGGGCACCTACGGCTTCTTCAAGGAGCACGCGCTGGACAAGAAGGATTTCAAGAAGTCCGTCAAGGAGCAGCCCGGTTCGTCGGCCGTCGTGCAGGCGATCGCTACGGATAAGTTCGCGATGGGCTACTCGGGCCTGGGCAGCAAGACCGCCGACGTGAAGGCCCTGAAGGTCGCCAGCAAGGGCGGCAAGCCCGTGGCGGCGAGCGCCGAGGGCGCGTACGAGGGGACGTACCCGCTGGCCCGCTACCTGTACATCTACGTCAACGCCAAGCCGGGCACCGCGATGGACCCGCTGCGCGGCGAGTTCGTGAAGTTCATCTACAGCCGCGAGGGTCAGGAAGTCGTCGTGAAGGACGGCTACTTCCCCGTGAAGGCCGAGACGGCGCGCGAGACGCTCAAGGCCGTGGGCATCCAGGCGAAGTTCTGAGATTGAGTTGAACGCACCGGCGCAAGTTCGGCCGGTGACCATGAACCAAGCCCGCCCGACGGAGAGATCCTCGGGCGGGCTTTGCTGGTGAGAAGGACGGTCGTTGGACGGGATCGATCGCACGCCGGTATGCTCGGGTTGATGGGCAGGGGGCGGGTTTGGCGACGCGGCGGGTGTGAAGGGCTTTGCGAGGGTTGATCGGGAAACGCACACGCATGGCTGAGCACAAGACCAACCCCGCGCCGAACGCCAGCCGACGGGTGACACGCTCCAGCGTGCGGTTCGTCGACGCGATGATGAAGGCGATCGTGACCGTCGGGGGCGTGGGGGTGATCGTCGCGGTGACGGGGATTCTGCTGTACCTGGCGGGGAACGTGCTGCCGCTGCTGACCCCGGGCGCGGCGCGGTTTGAGCGGACGGTGAAGGTTGAGGCGCTCGCGGCGAAGACGACGCCCCAGGGCCCGGCGAATGTGCACACCATCGAAGGGGGCAACTCGGCCCCGCTGATCATGGCGGTGGACGAATACCGCGCGTCAGCGACGATGCTGCTGCGCGACGGTCGGCTGCTGTGGACGACGATCGACCAGACGCCGGTGATCGTGAACAAGCCGGGCGTTGAGGGTGTGGGGGGTGTGGGGGGGACGGGGGGTGCGGACGGCGGCAAGGTCATCACCTCCGCCACGAGCATTTCTGAAGTCGGTGCTTTCGCACTGGGCTTCAGCGATGGGACAATCCAGCTCGGCGAACTGAAGTACGAAACCGAGTTCGTCAACGAACTGCCCGCAGCGGCGCAGAGCAAGAAGCTCGCCCGCGGTGAGCGCTCGGCCCTGATCGGCGAAGAGGGAACGCAGGGCGGCTGGGGCGTGGTGGAACGCACGCCGCTGGATCAGTACCGCGTGACCAAGCCGATCTTCACGCTGCAGAACCCGGCGACGCCCGAATGGCCCGAGCCGGCGGCGGGTGCCGCGGCGGCCACGAAGCCCGGCAAAGCGGTGGTGCGGATCGATTACCGAAACTCGGTGCTCGCAAGCTACCTGCTGCTCATGCGTGAAGACGGCGTGGCGGCCCTTGAGCGTGTCACGTTCGTCCGCCCCCTCGGCGGCGGCAAGCCCCGCACCAAACTCGAAAGCGAACGCGTCGCCTTCAAGCCCCGTACCGACGGCGGCAGCGCCATCCCCGACTGGTTCTTCGTCACCGGCGACGGCAGCAACGCCCTGGCACTCTGGAAAGACGGGCGACTTGATCGTTACGCCCGCGCGCTCAAGGGCGGCGCGACTTCCAACGATGACGAAGGGCTGATCTTTGCCGAGACCGTCAAGCTCGTGGAGAGCGGGCGGACCGTCACCGCCGCGTCGATGCTGCTGGGCGCACGCACGCTGATCATCGGCGACGACCGCGGCACCATCCGCGGCTGCTTCGCCTCGCGACAGAACACCGCCAGCACGCCCGACGGCTTGAAGTTCGTCGTTGCCCATCAGTTCACCAGCGTCATCCCCTCGCCCGTGACCGCCATCGCCACCGCGGGGCGCGATCGGCGATTCGTCGCCGGTCACGAGGACGGCTCGCTCATCGCCCGGCACATGACCAGCCACAAGGTCTTGGGCGAATCGCTGCCGAAGGATCTGGCGGGGATCGACGCGAAGGCCCGCGCGGTGACGGTGGCGGCCTTCTCGCCGAAGATGGACGGGCTCTACGCGATCAGCACCGCCGGCGTGCTGCGGAGCTATTCGCTGGACGCGAAGTACGCCGACGCGTCGCTGTCGTCGCTCTTTACCCCGGTGTGGTACGAGGGTGATGAAGGGCCAAGCTCTACCTGGCAGAGTTCCGCGGGTGAAGACACCGCGGAGATCAAGTACTCGCTGACGCCGCTGATCTTCGGCACGCTCAAGGCGACGGTCTACGCGATGCTCTTCGCGGCGCCGATCGCGATCCTCGCGGCGATCTATACGAGCGAACTGCTGCACCCGCGCGTGCGGAACCGCGTCAAGCCGATCATCGAGACGATGGCCTCGCTGCCCAGCGTCGTGCTGGGGTTCGTCGCGGCGATGATCGTCGCGCCGCTGGCGCGCGACATCCTGCCCGGGGTGCTCATGGGCTTCTTCGTTGTGCCCGTGACAACCCTCGCGGCGGCGTACCTCTGGCAGATGATCCCGGTCCGCTTCCGCTCGGGGCTGGGCAGCGGCGTGCAGCTCGCGCTCGTTTCACTGGTGACGGTGATCGGTCTTTCGCTGGCGATCGGGCTCTCACGCCCGCTTGAGAAAGTGCTCTTCCAGCCCAGCACGAACGATCAGTTGGTGCTCGCGGGCGCGGTGAAGGAAGTCCCGCGTGAGCAATGGCCCGAGGGGCTCAAGGCCTTCGCATCGCTGAGCAGCGAAATCGCCAAGCCGTACCGCGAACAGGGGTTTTATGTCGCCGGCGGCAAGCTCGTGAAGCCCGAGGGCTTGGTGAGCGACCCGGCCATCGCGGAGATCATCCGGCGCGAGCGGCTCGATGAGCCCAGCATGCGGCGTTGGCTCGACGGCAACATCGGTACGCCGTGGGCGGGGTGGTTCCTGCTGATGGTGCCCGCGTCGTTCATTCTCGTGGCGCTCGTGCGTGGGCGGTTTATCGATCCGTGGGTGCTGCGGTTTGTGCCGCGGACGGGGTTGAAGGCGGCGGTGTCGGAGCTGACGAAGTTCGTGTTTTCGCTGGTGGCGTCGCTGCTTCTGGCGTATGTGCTGGCGAACGCGCTGGTGGGGATGGGGCTTGATTCACGTGAGAGCATCTTCGGCTCCTTCAGCCAGCGCAACACCCTCGTGGTGGCGATTGTCATGGGCTTTGCGATCATCCCGATCATCTACACCATCAGCGAGGATGCGCTCAGCGCCGTGCCCGGCTCGCTGCGGTCGGCGAGTTTGGGCTGCGGTGCAACCAAGTGGCAGACGGCTTTGCGTGTCGTTCTGCCCATCGCGGGGTCGGGGATTTTCTCCGCTTGCATGATCGGGCTGGGGCGGGCCGCGGGCGAGACGATGATCGTGCTGATGGCCACGGGCAATACGCCCACGACGAGTTGGAACATCTTCGAGGGCATGCGGACATTGGCGGCGAATATCGCCGTGGAACTGCCCGAAGCGCCCAGCGGCGAGACGCACTACCGCGTGCTGTTCATGGGGGGGTTGTGCCTGTTCGTGATGACTTTCGTGATCAATACGGTGGCGGAGGTGATCCGCCAGCGGTTCCGCAAGCGTTCGGCCGCGCTGTGATGTGCAAGAGGCCGTGTCGGATTGGGATGCTGAAAGACCGTCGATGAACCAGAGCCTTGAGAACCCGACGCAGAAACAGCCACCCAGCGAGAAGGGCGTGGGCATGACGCCTCGGGTGCGTGCGACGCCGCTGCACGCGCGGGGCGAGCCGATGGTTTGGCTGACGGGTTCGGCGCTGGTGATGTGCCTGCTGATGATCGCGGGTCTCTTGAGCCTGGTGCTCTATCACGGCGGGCGTGCGTTCTGGCCCGGGGATGTTCAGCAGGTGACCTTCGCGGCCGTGGGCGAAGACGGCAAGCCCGGCGCGAACCCGACGGTTGTTTTGGGCGTGCAGACGGAGGAAGAGTTCTTCGACCCGGGCGAGGCGGATCAGAAAGCCATCGCCGCGATGAAGAATGCGGGGACGCTGCCCCCCGGCGCGGTGGACGCCTCGGGCAGGGCGGCACGCAAGCTGCTGCGCGTGGGCAATCGCGAGTTGCAGGACCAGCCCTTCCTGTGGGTCCCGCTGTACCAGATCCAGAAGGTCGAGACCCCCGCCGAGGCGACGATGGTCGAGCGGATGGAATGGGGCCCGTGGTTCGGCGTGCCGGCGGGGGTTGAAGTCCGCCAGCGCGTGGCGATCGACCAGCCGGCGGAGAAGATCGAGCTGTTGGTCACGCGCGAGGGTGAGCACGGGAAGGAAACAGTTGCGCGCACGATCGTGGGCCAGGCTGAGGGGAAGCCCGGGTCGACGGTGGTGGACGAGGTCCGCGTGATCGGAAAGGACGATCCCGCGCGCGCGATGGCGGTCTTTCAGAAGCTCTGGCCCGAGGCCCGCGCCCGCGCCGTTGAGATCGAGCGACTGAAGGAAATCGAGGTCGGGCGGATCAACCACGAGATCGAGGCGCAGCGGCTGCGCGTTCGTCAGGCCGAGGTCGACTTTGTGCGCGCGAAAGTGGCCTTTGAGACCGGCGCGCCCAGTGCGCCCGTCTGGCTGTGGTGGGTCGGGGTTGTCGGGGCGGTCGGTTTGCTCGGGGCGTGGATCTTCACCCGGCCCAAACCCCCGGCACCCGGGGAACTGCTGATCCCCAAGCCCACTGTGACGGCGCTGCGGGCGGTGATGCTGGCAGGGGTGGCGGCGCTGGGGATCTTCGCATATGTCGAGCGTCCCAACTCGCTCCTGCGAGCGGATCAGCAGACTGTCGAACGGCTGTCGCAGCGGTTGGAGGCTGTCCGCGCTGAGGCGAAGGTGCAGACCGAGCGGCTGGAGGCGAAGTACGGCGAGCTGCGCACGCAGACCGCCAAGATCGACGAAGAGGACGCGCGTTACCGCGTGATCTTCCGTGAAGTGACGACGGGCAAGTTCGCGCCCGTGCGGCAGACGGAACTGGGCGAGCCGCTGCGGATCTCGCAGGTGGTGCGGACGATCCAGCCCAACGACGCGAGCGTCTTCAGCAAGCTGTCGGTGTACACGTCGCGGTGGGGGGAGTTCATCTTCGGCTCGCCGCGCGAGGCGAACACCGAGGGTGGCATCTTCCCGGTGATCATCGGGACGGTGACGCTGACGCTGCTGCTGAGCGTGCTGGTGATGCCGCTGGGGGTGATCGCGGCGATCTACCTGCGCGAGTACGCCAAGCAGGGCCCGCTGACGAGCGCGGTGCGCGTGGCGATCAACAACCTCGCGGGCGTGCCTTCGATCGTCTACGGCGTCTTCGGGCTTGGGTTCTTCTGTTACAGCGTCGGGGCGTTCATTGATACGGGCTCGGGGGTGAGTGCGGCATCGAGGGTTGCGTTGCCCGTGGTGGGGTCGGTGTGGTCGACGGTTGCGTGGTGGATTGGCGTGGGGGTGCTGCTGCTGCTGGTGTTGGGGGCGGTCTTTGCGTCGATGGCGGCGCGGCCTCGTCCGGGTCAGTATGCGACCGGCGGGCAGGTGTGGCTGGCGCGCGGGGCGGCGATCGGCTGGGTACTGTGCGCGGTGTCGTTCGCGGGGTTGGTGGCGTACACGCCCTATTTCAACGGGTTCTTTGAGGCGAACCTGCCCGCGAAAACGTTCAACGCCAAGGGGATGCTGTGGTCGGCGTTGACGCTGTCGCTGCTGACGCTGCCGGTGGTGATCGTCGCGACGGAAGAGGCGATCGCGGCGGTTCCTCGCACGATGCGTGAGGGGAGTTATGGGTGCGGTGCGAGCAAGTGGCAGACGATCCAGCGGATTGTCTTGCCGCGGGCGATGCCGGGGATTATGACGGGGATGATTCTGGCGATGGCGCGCGGGGCGGGGGAGGTTGCGCCGCTGATGCTGGTGGGCGCGGTGAAGCTGGCGCCGGAGCTTCCGGTGAGCTCGCAGTGGCCTTTCCTGCATTTGGACCGCAACTTCATGCACCTGGGGTTCCACGTGTACGACGTGGGGTTCCAGTCGCCCGACTCGCAGGCGGCGCAGCCGATTGTCTGGTGTACGACGTTCCTGCTGATTCTCGTGGTTGTGACGCTCAACGCCTCGGCGATTTCGATCCGGTCGTCGCTGCGGAAGAAGTTCTTTGGTGAGACGTTCTGAGTTTGTGAGGCGTATGAACGGAATCTTCGTACGCCGACGAACTTGCAAGGGGAGCCTGCGATGCCAACCATGCAGACACGATCGGGGCCACTCCAGATGACCACGCCGCTGTCGGTGAATCCGAATGATCGCAGCACTACCAGCGGTGGCGGCACACCCGGGCAGAACGGATCGGCCAACGGTTCGGCATCGGCAACGGCTGCGGGCGGGGATGTCGGCGGGGTGGGCGTTCTGGACAAAAACCAAGGCGGTGCGGAGGGTGTGACGGCCTTTGCGGAGTGCATCAAGGCCGGTCGGCCCTTCCCCGCGTACACGCACGAATCGCTGCTGCGTGAGGACCACGTCATCCACGTGAAGGATTTCAGCCTGTACTACGGGCAGGCCCGTGCGCTCTACGACATCGCGATGAGGTTCGCCCGCGGCAAGACCACCGCCCTCATCGGGCCCTCGGGCTGCGGCAAGTCCACGCTCCTGCGGTCGATCAACCGCCTGAACGACCTCATCGACTCCGTGCGCTGCACGGGCGATATGACACTCAACGGCACCTCGGTCTACGCGCCCAGCGTTGACGTGATCGACATCCGAAAGCGCATCGGGATGGTCTTTCAGAAGTCCAACCCGTTCCCGATGAGCATCTTTGAGAACGTGGTGTACTCGCTGCGGATCGACGGCGAGAAGCGCAAGGGCGTGCTGCAGGATGCGTGCGAGCGGGCTTTGCGTTCCGCGGCGCTGTGGGATGAGGTGAAGGATCGTCTGAAGGAATCGGCCCTGGGGATGTCGGGCGGGCAGCAGCAGCGTCTGTGCATCGCGCGGGCGATCGCGGCGGAGCCCGAGGTGCTGCTGATGGACGAACCGTGCAGTGCGCTCGACCCGATCGCGACGCTGAAGGTCGAAGAGTTCATCAGGCAGATCGCCGGGCGGATCACGGTGGTGATCGTGACGCACAACATGCACCAGGCGGCGCGGGTGAGCCATTCCACCGCGTTCATGTACATGGGCCGACTGGTGGAGTATGGTCCGACGGCGGACATCTTCCAGAACCCGCGTTTGCCCGAGACCGAGCAGTACGTCACCGGTCGGTTCGGTTGAACTTGCACCACGACGCCCGAACACGGATAATGCTCATTTGAAACGGTGCTGAAGTTCCGGGCGGTGCTCAATACCGAGCCTTTCGGGCGGGCAATTCCGACCTTTGTGTCGTTGCGACCTCGGTGGATGCACTCGGTACACTGTTTATAGAGCGGGCATTCGGCCCCGGGCTGTTGCGTTGTTGCTGCGGTCTGGTCTTCGGCTGGGCTTGCTCCGTAGGACGAACACCATGCTTTGCTGCGGATCAACGGAGCGGAAAATCGGGGGCTTGCTGGCGGTCTTTGCGGGTGCGGCGGTGGCGATCGGGTCGGTGAACTTGGTTTCAGCGCGTGAGCCTGAGAAGGCGCCGGCACCGGCCGCGACACCCGCGGCGAAAACCGAGCCGGCGAAGGCGGATGAAGCGCCGAAGGCCGCGAACCCCGCGAAGGAGCTTCTCGCGAAGGCGAAGAAGGCCGGCGTGGAGGCGAAGGACGTCTCGATGACGATGGAGGTGATGCCCAAGGGCGAAGGGGCGCCGCCCGCGGGCAAGGCGAAGGTCGTTGCCACGTTCAAGAAGGGCGCGGGGTTCCCGCTGGGCAACTGGCGTATCGAACCCGAGGCGAGCAAAGGCAAGATCGTCGCGTTCGACGGCACGACGATCCGCACGATCGACCCTGAGAAGAAGGAAATGGTCGAACTGCAGGCGCCGGGTGGGCTGGGCTTCCCCACGGGCGATGAGATGCTCTTTATGCCCACCTGGTTCATGGAGCAGCGTCAGGACATGATGGCGATGCTGAACCCGCGTGAGATCGAACTGGTCATCGAGGGCGAGCCGGGCAAGAGCATGGTCGGCAGCGAGGCCGTCACGGTGCTGAAGCAGGTCCGCGAGATCAAACCGCCGGCGATGGATGACGGCGAGGGCGCGATGACGCTGCGGATCACCAACCGCTGGCACCTTGGTGCGGACAACCTGCCGCGGAAGATCGAGACGGCGTACGAGCAGATCAAGGACAAGAAGGGTGAGGGCGACAAGGGTGAGAATGACAAGCAGGAGATCGTGTACATCTTCGGCGACCTGAAGGTCAACACCTCCCCGGCGAACGATGTCTTCGCGCTCAAGGCTCCGGAGGGGTACAAGACGACCAAGGCGGAGTCGGAAACTGAAGACGACGAGGGCAAGCTGAAGGTCAGCGTGGGCGAGAAGGCCCTGGACTTCAACCTGAAGGACCCGGAGGGCAAGGAGTACACGCTGGCGAGCTTCAGCGGGAAGGTGACGCTGCTGGACTTCTGGGCGACGTGGTGCGGGCCTTGCAAGGCGGCGATGCCGAGCATTCAGAAGCTGCACGAGGAGTTTGCGGGCAAGGCGGTTGCGATCGTGGGTGTGAACACCTGGGAGCGCAAGGCCGACGCGGGCCCGAAGTACATGGCGGAGAAGAAGTACACCTATCAGCAGTTGATGAAGGGTGATGATCTGGCGAAGGCGTACGGCATCACCGGCATCCCGACGATGATCCTCATCGGCAAGGACGGCAAGGTCCTGCACACCGTGACGGGCTTTGGTCCGGGTGAAGAGGAGACTTTGCGTGCGAAGATCACCGAGGCGCTGGGCAAGTAAGCCGGCGAGGCAGGTGCGATGAGTTTTAAGGGATAGGTGGGGGGAGGGTTTGAAGACTCTGTGCTTGAACTTTCAGCCGCCGATGTGGGAACACGTCGGCGGTTTTTCTTTGCGTTTGCTGAACGGACGTGATCGGTTGTCAGCGCAGAACGAAAGCAAGTCCGCGATCGAGGGTCGGTGGCCGCGGTGAAGCCTTTGTGTTACGAGTGTGTCAAGACGTGTCGCGCGTACTTGAGCGGTTGATGCCGGGGGTTATGCTCGTGATGCCGCGAAAGCTTTTGTGCTCGGCGGCGTGATGCTCAAGGAGGTCGACGATGAAGGCGAACCGCAGGGTCGGTTGCGTTGTGGCGTTGGTTGCGCTCTCGGGTGGTGTGCAGGTGATGGGGGGGATCAGCCCCGCCACGTATCGCAACACGCTGACGGTCCCGACTTCGACCGCGGATCTTTCAGGGTCTGGCGCGGGTGCGAACCTGAGCCGGTTCGGGCACTTCTCTGACCTGTGGTACCAGGCTTCAACGGATACGTACTACGCGCTGAGCGATCGCGGGCCGGGCGGCGGGCTGATCAGCTATGAGCCGCGGTTCAGCACGTTCAAGGTGGATGTGGCGCCGAACGGGGCGATCTCGAACTTTCGGCTGACTTCGACGGTGATCCTGAAGCAGGCGGACGGGGTGAGCACGTTCAATGGCTTGACGCCGGCGCTTGATGCGACTCGTCCGGGCGGGGCAAACAACCAGGTGCTCGGGCGCAGCCTGGACCCGGAGGGGATCACGGTTGATGCGCAGGGGAACGTGTACATTGCGGATGAGTATGGGCCGAGCGTGTTGAAGTTCAATCCGCAGGGCGTGCTGGTGCAGACCTTTGAAGTGCCGGCGAACTTGACGCCAAAGGATGCGGCGGGGACGCCGAGCTATTCGGGGACGCGCGACAGCGGCGTGCCCGCTTCGGTGGTGACGGGTCGGCAGGACAACCGCGGGTACGAGGGGCTGACGCTGAGCCTTGACGGGACGAAGCTCTTCGGCGTGCTGCAGGACCCGCTGGCGCAGGAGGGGCCGCAGGCACAGGGTCGGCGCGGGCAGCATGTGCGGATCGTTGAGTTCTCGGTTGCCACCGGGCTGTGCACGGCTCAGTACGTTTACACGCTCGAGTCGCTCGCGGAGATCAACGGCCGCATCCCGGGGACGGCGCAGGACTACACCGCGACGGCGCAGGGACGGAACATCGGGCTGAGCGGGATCACCGCGATCGGGCCGACGAGCTTTCTGGTGATCGAGCGTGACAACCGTGGGCAAAGCGTTGACGAGACGATCGTTGGACTTCCGGTTTCGAGCAAGCGGATCTATCGGATCGACATCGCCGGCGCGACGGATGTGAAGTCGGTTGCGCTTTCAAACTCAAGTAACACGCTGCCTGCGGGTGTGGTTGCGGTGAGCAAGACGCTGCTGGTGGACGTGGCGGCGGACCTGACCACGGCGGGCGTGGTGATCCCGGAGAAGCTCGAGGGGCTGAGCGTCGGGCCGCGGCTGGTCGATGGTCGGCGGTTGCTGCTGCTGGGGACGGACAACGACTATTCCGTGACGCAGACGGGTGCTGGGCAGCAGTTTGATGTGTACCTCAACGCGGTGTCGCAGTATCGCTACACCGCGCTGGACACGCCTTCGCAAAGCTATTTGACGATTGCGGATGCGAGCGCGGGGACGAACCCGCAGGGCCCGGTGCCCGCGGGCTTCGCGCAGGTCCCAGGGTACCTTTACGCCTATGCGGCGTCGATCAGCCTGCCGGGTGATGGCTGCAACGCCGCGGATATCGCCTGTGACGACGGCACGCCGCTGCAGCGTGCGATCAGCGGCTGCACGAACAGCGCTCTCGGTCCGAACGAGGGTGACTACAACGCGTTCTTTGCCGCGGACGGGTTCTTCTTCCAGGCCGGGCAAGGCACGGCGGCGATCGGTTCGTTCTGTGATATCGCGTGCGACAACGGCATGCCTCGGAACGAGGAGCCTTCTTGCACGAACAACGGCGTCAACGAGGGCGATTACAACGCATTCTTCAACGCGTTGTTCCTGGGCTGCTGAGTGCGTGTCATGTGTGGTCGGTGTGTACTTCGCACACGGTGGTGCTCTCGGTGAAGAAGTTCAACGCGTCCTGGCCGCCCTCGCGGCCTACGCCGCTGTGCTTTGTGCCGCCGAAGGGTGTGCGGAGGTCGCGGACGAGCCAGCCGTTGATCCAGACGATGCCGCAGTTGAGTTTGGTTGAGAAGAGTCGCGAGCGATCGAGGTGGGGCGTGACGACGCTGGCGGAGAGGCCGTAGTTTGTACCGTTGGCGAGCGCGAGTGCGTGCTGGTCGTTGTCGAAGGGTTGGAGCGTGACGACGGGGCCGAAGATCTCTTCTTGTTCGATGGGGCAGGTTGGATCGAGGCCTTCGATGACGGTCGGGACATAGAAGAAGCCGCCTTTGCAGCGGTCGGGGAGAGAAGACGGATTGACCATCGAACCGCCGACGAGTACGCGGCCTCGGAGTGATCGGGCACGGTCAACCGCGTCTGCAACTTTTCGCAGATGCTCAGCACTGACGAGTGCGCCGTGCTGCGTGCGTTCATCGCGCGGGTCGCCGATGATTCGCGCGCTGACGCGCTGCACGAACCGCTCGACGAACTTCATGTAGATCGAACGGTGCACCAGCACGCGTGAGTTGCAGAGGCAGATCTGCCCTTGATTGGTGAAGCCCGAACGCTCGGCAAGCTCCGCGGCGAACTCGATATCCGCGTCCTCGCAGACGATCAGCGGGTTCTTGCCGCCGAGTTCGAGTGAGATGCGTTTGAGCATGCCGCCGGCCTTTTCGCCGATCCACTTGCCCACGGCCGTGGAACCCGTGAACGAAATCGCGGGGACGTTCGGATGTGTGACGAGCGCGCCACCGGCGGCGGAGCCCACACCATGGACAATGTTGATGACGCCCGCAGGAAACCCGGCTTTGACGATGAGCTCGCCCAGCATTGACGCGGTGGCGGGCGTGACCTCGCTGGGTTTGCAGACGCAGGTATTACCCGTGGCGATCGCGGGGGCGATCTTCCACGTCAGCAGATACAGCGGCAGGTTCCACGGTGAAATCAGTCCCGCGACTCCGCGGGGCGAGCGCAGGACGGTGTTTGTTGCCGCTCGGCTGCCCGGCACGGCGCTCTTCTGCGTGAAGTAGACCGTCGAAGACGAATGGCGGATCGCCTCGGCAAAGAAGCGAAGGTTGGCCGCACTTCGCGGGATATCGAGCGTTCGAGCGAGCGTGATGGGCTTGCCCGTGTCGTCGCTCTCGGCCTGTGCCAGCTCACGCACGTTCGCGTCGATCAGATCCGCGAGCCGCTCGAGCAGCTTTGCACGTTCGGCCGCACTCGTGCCTGACCATGCGGGGAAAGCCCGCTCGGCGGCACGCACGGCGGCTTCGATATCCGCGGAGTCTGACGCGGGGGCGGTAGCGTAGACCGAACCGGTCGCGGGCTCGACGACGTCGAGCGTTCGGCCGGAGAGTGCGGGAACGAGTTTCCCGTCGATGAGGCTTGTGAACTCGGTGGGGGGGATGGGGGTG
>JACVCS010000084.1 GCA_016741915.1 Phycisphaerales bacterium
GGTTTGGGGGCGTGCGGGCGCTTCGGCTGTGGTGAGCGCGGATTCGCAGGATGACGGTGAGCTTTCGATGGCGAACCTTTCGCGGCGGTTGGCGGCGCTGAAGGGGCGCGGGGTTGGTTCGGCCGGTGGCGGCGGGGGAGGTGTGGCGTGAAGACGTTTGATGCGATGGTGCGGGTGGTGGTGTGCGTGCTGGCGTTCGTCTGCGGCGTGGTGGCGATGCCCGCGGCCGCGCTTGCGCAGACTGTGGATGAGACGCGCGCGGTTTCGTCCGGCGATGTGCTGACGCCCGGGATGGTGTTGGGCTCGGAGGCGGCGGCGGGGCGTGAGGATGTGCTGCGGCCTGGGAGTGATCAGCGGGCGGTGAAGGACATCACGGAGATCAACCCGATTTCGATTCTGGCGGGTGCTGCGGAGGCGATCCCGGGGTTGAATGGTGCGGGAGGTGGAGGCGGTGAGGGGCAGGCGAGGAAAGCGCCGGGGTTGTCGGCGGCGATGAACGTGGTGATCGTGCTGACGGTGCTGGGGTTGGTGCCGACGATCATGCTGATGTGCACGTGTTTTCTGCGGATTGTGATTGTGTTGAGTTTGTTGAAGCAGGCGTTGGGCACGGCGCAGATGCCGCCGAGCCAGGTGATGCTGGGGTTGTCGCTGGTGCTGTCGTTGCTGGTGATGACGCCGACGATTGATCGGATCCGTGCGGAGGCGATCGGGCCTTATCAGCGGGGGGAGATCCAGAGCTACGAGAAGTTGTGGGAGGCTTCGAAGCAGCCGGTGCGGGACTTCATGTTCGATCAGATCGAGGCGACGGGGAACTGGTCGAGCCTGTACATGATTCTGAACTATCGGGGTGTGGATACGAGCGATCCGTCGCGGCTGACGCGGGCGGATGTGGACATGGTGAGTCTGGTGCCGGCGTTTGTGCTCAGCGAGTTGAAGACGGCGTTTTTGATGGGGTTCAGGATTTACCTGCCGTTCCTGGTGATCGACATGGTGATCAGTGCGCTGCTGATTTCAATGAGCATGATGATGCTGCCGCCGGTGTTGATCTCGCTGCCGTTTAAGTTGCTTTTGTTTGTGATGGTGGACGGGTGGCAGCTTGTGTGCGGGAGTTTGCTGACGAGCTTTGTGACGCGGGCGCCGGTTGCAGAGACGGTGGCGGGTGAGGCGTCGGCGGCGGCGGCGTGGTTGGTGGAGCCTTTGACGCGGGCGGTGCAGGGTCTTTCGGCGGTGGTTTCGTAGAAGTAGGAACAGGAGACGGGCGATGATGGTCACGCTGGCGATGAACATGAACGAGCAGATGCTGGACGTGATCCGCGAGGCGTTGATCATCACGCTGAAGATCTCGGCGCCGATTTTGATTGCGGGGGTGGTGGTGGGGCTGGTGATCAGCATCATCCAGTCGGTAACGTCGATCCAGGATCAGTCGCTGGTGTTTGTGCCGAAGATGGCGGTGATGCTGGTGGCGGCGATCGTGCTGATCCCGTGGATTGTGGGTCGGTTGGTGGCGTTTACGCAGGCGATGTTTTTGCTTCGGTAGAAGTGGGGAAGGCATTCACCACGGAGTCACGGAGGCACGGAGGGGAGGGAGAGTTGAAGTGGCGGAGTGGCGGAGTGGCAGAGTGGTTGAGGTTTGGTTGTGTGGTTGAGTATGGCTGATCTGCTGAACCATGTTGGGCCTTTCATGCTTGTACTGCTGCGGATCAGCGGGTTGTTTGTCTTTGCGCCGCTGCTGAGCAGCGCGTCGATTCCGGGGAAGGTGCGGATTCTGCTGGCGTTTGCGATGGCGCTGTGCATTTATCCGGTGTTGCCAAGGGGCGCGGTGGCGGATGTTGGGGGGATGGATGTTTTCTCGCTGGCGCTGTGCGGGGTGATGGAGATTCTGCTGGGGACGTTGATCGGGGTGGTGGCGATGTTGCCCGTGCTGGCGGTGCAGCTTGGCGGGACGTTGATCGGGCAGCAGATGGGGTTTGGGCTGGCGACGGTGTACAACCCGGCGCTCGAGACGGAGAGCGAGCCGCTGGGCGAGCTTTTGTTGTACCTGGCGATCACGGCGTTTATCGCGATGGGCGGGCTGGAGATGTTGTTTCTGTCGACGGCGAACACGTTTGTGCGGTCGCCGGCGGGGGCGGTGACGGTGCAGGCGATGCCGGCGGAGCTCGTGGTGGGGGCGATTGGTGCTGGGGTGGAGCTTGCGCTGCGGGTGAGTGCGCCGGTGCTGGCGATTATTTTGATCGAGACGATCGCGACGGCGTTCATCATGAAGACGATGCCGCAGTTGAACATTTTGTCGATCGGGTTTGCGGTGAAGATCTCGCTGGGGCTTTTGGCGTTGGTGCTGGGGCTGAAGGCGATTGACCGCGCGATCAGCACGCACGGGGAGGAGGTTGGGCGGGTGTTGATGAGGTGGTCGGCGACGCCGGTGCGGCCTGCGGTTTTGCCGGCGGGTTGAGAGGCGGAGCGATCACGGGGAGCGGAGTTTGGGCGTCGAGATGGAGTTGATGGTGAGGGGTGGGGTGAAAGAAGGATGTGAGCGGCGACGATGGCGGACGACATGGGCGAAAAGACGGAAGAGCCGACGAGCCGAAAGCTCGAGGACACGCGGAACAAGGGACAGGTTCCCAAGAGCCTGGACCTCAGTGCGCCGCTGGACATGCTCGGCGCGTCGGTGCTGATCTGGGTGATGGGGCCTTTGCTGGTGGCGGCGAGCGCGGAGGTGATGCGGCGGTTGCTGGCGCCGCCGGGGATCGGGGCGGTTTTGTCGGCGGAGGACGCGGTGCGGTCGTTCGTATGGGCGATGATCAGGCTGGGGGTGATTGCGCTGCCGATCATGCTGCTGATGGCGATGATCGCGGTGCTGGCGCAGATTCAGCAGGTGAAGTTCTTGTTCACGCTGGAGCCGCTGCGGCCCAAGCCTGAGAAACTGAACCCGATCGCGGGAGCGGCGAAGCTTTTCAGCACGCGGAACCTGGTGAAGACGATCGTGAATGTGCTGAAGATCATCGTGGTGAGCGTGGTGGTGTGGATGGCGGTGTCGAGCAGTGCGGAGCAGATCGCGGCGCTGCCGGTGCTTGGGGTGGTCGAGGCGTTCCGGACGATGACGCTGGTGGTGATGAAGGTGGTTTTCTGGACGGTGGCGGTGCTGCTGGTGATCGGGATTGCGGACTGGTGGTATCAGAAGTGGCAGCACAACCGTGATCTGCGGATGACCCGGCACGAGGTGAAGGAGGATCGGAAGAACTCGGACGGTGATCCGGAGATGAAGGCCCGGCGGCAACGGATCGCGCGGGATATCGCGATGCAGCGTGCGAAGAGCGCGGTGCCCAAGGCGGACGTGGTGATCGCGAACCCGACGCACTTTGCGGTGGCGCTGCGGTATGACGCGGAGACGATGGCGGCGCCGGTGGTGGTGGCGAAGGGGGAGGACTTCATGGCGTTCCGGATCAGGGAGATCGCGGCGGCGCACGGGGTGCCGATTGTGGAGAGGCCGCCGCTGGCGCGGGCGTTGTACGCGACGGCGAAGGTGGGGCAGACGGTGAAGCCGGAGTTCTTCGAGGCGGTGGCGGAGGTGTTGGCGTACGTGTACCGGATGGAAAAGCGGATGGCGAGTTGATGAGTGGTGTGTGTGTGGGGGTGTGTGCCGGTGTGTTCGTGTTCGGCGGACGGGTTGGTTGGTTGATTGAGCGAGCGAGCGTGAGCGCATGAGCGATGAAGCGGTGAATACGAGCATGGGTGCGGCGCCGGCGTGGATGAAGATGCTGGTGAAGCACAAGAGCCTGCTGGTGCCGGTGGGCTTTGTGGCGATGATCGGGGCGCTGCTGGTGCCGCTGCCGCCGATGGCGATGGACGTGTTGATCTGCTTCAACATCGCGTTGTCGGTGATGATCCTGATGACGACGCTGTACATGAAGGAAGCGCTGGAGTTCAGCGTCTTTCCGTCGCTTTTGCTGGGTGTGACGCTTCTGCGGCTGACGCTGAACGTGGCGAGCACGCGGTTGATTCTGACGGCGGACGCGGCGACGCCCGAGCAGGCGGTGGGGGTTGCGGGGGATGTGGTCAGCGCGTTCGGGCACTTTGTGGCGGGTGATTCGCTGATCGTCGGGATCATCATCTTCCTGATTTTGGTGTTGGTGCAGTTCATCGTGATCACGAAGGGTGCGGGGCGCATCAGCGAAGTGGCGGCGCGGTTCACGCTCGATGCGATGCCGGGCAAGCAGATGGCGATTGATGCGGATTTGAACGCGGGGACGATCAACGAAGCCGAGGCTCGGCGGCGGCGTGAGAAGGTGGCGCAGGAGGCGGACTTTTACGGTGCGATGGACGGTGCGAGCAAGTTCGTCAAGGGCGACGCGATCGCGGGGATCATCATCACCGCGATCAACGTCGTCGGTGGGATCACCATCGGTGTGCTCATGCGCGGATGGGAAGTGAAGCAGTGTGTGGAGGTCTTCACGGTCCTGACCATCGGCGACGGGCTGACGAGCCAGATCCCGGCGTTCATTGTGTCGATCGCCTCGGCGTTGGTGGTGACGCGGTCGGGGTCGAAGGATGACCTGGGGACGCAGTTGACGGGGCAGGTGATGAGCCAGCCGCTGGGGATGTTTGTGACGGGCGGGTTTTTGATGGCGTTGACGTTGACGCCCTTGCCGACGGTGCCGTTGGTTTTGATTGGCGGGGCGTTGATTCTCACGGGGCTGGTGATGTCGGGGAAGAACCCGTTCGCGAAGAAGCCCGCGCCGGGAGCGGCGCAGGCGATGGCGGCGCCGGCGCGGCCCGAGCCGCCCTCGCCCGAGACGCTGCTGAAGCTCGACACGATGGAGCTGGAGGTTGGGTACGGGTTGGTGGAGCTGGTGGATGCGAACCAGGGCGGGGATCTGTTGGATCGGATCAGTGCGATTCGGCGGCAGTTGGCGGTGGAGCTTGGGTTTATCCTGCCCCCGGTGAGGATTCGCGACAACCTGCAGCTTCAGCAGTTTGAGTATCGCCTGAAGATCAAGGGGAACGTGGTTGCGAAGGGTGTGACAATCCCGCGGAGGGCGCTGGCGATCAACTCGGGGATTGCGACGGGGCCGATCGAGGGTGATCCGACGCGTGAGCCGGCGTTCAACCTGGAGGCGTACTGGATCGATCCGGCGATCAAGACGCGGGCGGAGACGATGAACTACACGGTGGTGGAGCCCAGCGCGGTGCTGGCGACGCACCTGACGGAGGTGGTGCGGTCGAGTGCGGCGGATCTGCTGACGCGGCAGGAAGTGACGGAGTTGCTGACGCAGCTCAAGCAGCGGGCGGGGAAGCTCGTGGAGGACACGGTGCCGGCGATTGTGAAGCCTGGGGAACTGCACCGGATTCTGCAGAGTCTGCTGCGCGAGCGGGTGCCGATCCGGGATTTGGAGACGATTCTGGAGACGCTGGGGGATTGGGCGCCGAAGACGAAGGACCCCGACGTGCTGGTGGAGTATGCGCGGAACGCGCTGCGGCGGACGATCTGTCATCAGTACGCGGTGCCCGACGAGACGGGGGCGCTGCGGCTGGTGGTGGCGACGCTGGACCCGGCGCTGGAGGACGAGATCAACGCGTGCATCGATCGGACCTCGAGCGGGACGGCGATCAAGATGTCGGCGGCTCAGGCGACGCGGATCACCAATCAGCTTGTCAAGGGGCTGCGGCACGTGGTCTCGGCGGGGCATCAGCCCGTGCTGCTGGCCTCGCCTCAGGTCCGGGCGGTTGCGCGGCAGTTGGTCGAATCGCAGATGCCCGGGGCGGCGGTGCTCGGGTACAACGAGATCGTCAACGGGATCGAGGTCGAGTCGCTGGCGCTGATCACCCAGGGGCTGGACAACCAAGGGCAGGAGGACGAGGCGGCGCAGCAGCCCTTTGCGCCCGCGGCGGCGTGAACAGGTTGTCCACAGGGTGAGTCCACAAGGCGTGGGGTGTTCACCTTTTCGCGGGTGAGTTTGATGGGGAGAGTTGAAAACGACGGGGCGATGTGCGATGCTTCGGACGGTGGAGGGGGAAGGGTGATCGGCGCGGCCGAGCGGGCAGGATGCCCCCGGCGTGCGACGGTGATGGAATGTCAACGAGCCAGGATGGCACCGCATGAAGCTGAAGACGTACCGTGCACAATCGATGGCCGACGCGCTGGCGCAGGTGAAGAAGGACCTGGGCAAGGACGCGATCATTCTGCACACGCGGATGTTCAAGGCCGGCGGGTTCATGGGGTTTGGCGCGAAGGAGATGGTGGAGGTCATCGCGTCGGACGATGCGCGGGTGGCGAGCACGATTCGGCTCAAGGACAAGTCGGCGGCGTCGGGTGCGACCTCGGGTGTGGGGAAGGCGGCATCTCGCAGCGCCAACGAAGCGGCGACGCACCGCGCGTCGGTTGAGGCGGGGCAGGATGAGCGGGCGGCGTTGTTGCTCGGCGCGGCGCGGGCGAGGGCGGAGCGGCAGATGCCGTTGAAGGCGGGGGCGGGATCGCTGGCGTCGGCCTCGGCGCCGAGCGGGCAACTGCCTGTGGCGCAGGGTGTGGGCGGTGGGAACGGGCAGAATGGGGTGCCGTTTTATCCGGCGGCGGGGCCTGTGCGGTCGTCGACGGCGTCGGTGCGTGCGGCGCTGGCGGAGCGGGAGGATTTGCTGCCTCCCGAGACGATGACGGTGAAAGCGGTTTCGAGCGCTGGCGGCGGCGGGGCGGGTTCGCTTTCGATGGGCGGGCGCGGCGTGCTGCGCAGCGATGACGACCAGGCGAGCCCGGTTCGGCAGGCGGCCCGCATGGCGATCGACCCGGCGACGGGGCTCAGCGAGCAGGTGCAGGCTGAACTGGCGGTCATCCGGCGGATGGTCGGACAGGTCCTGCAGTCGTCGGCGAAGAGTGCGGTTGGAGTTGCGGCGTGTGTGCCGGGGCTGCGGATGTCCGACGCGCTGCTGAAGCACTACACGCGGCTGATTGAGAATGAAGTGGCACAGGAACTGGCCGACGAGATCATCGCGGGCGTGCGCGATGAACTGACGCCCGCGGAGCTGGCCGACGAGAGCACGGTGCGGGCGGCGGTGCTTCGACGATTGGAAACGCTGCTGACGGTGGATCAGCAGGTGGCGGCACCGCCCACGAAGGCGGCCGACGGGCGGCCCTTGACCATCGCGCTGATCGGCCCGACGGGCGTGGGGAAGACGACGACGATCGCCAAGCTCGCGGCGGCGTACCGGCTTCGGCACGGCAAGAAGGTGGCGCTCATCACCTCGGATACCTATCGCATCGCGGCGGTGGATCAGTTGCGCACATACGCGAACATCATCGGCGTGCCGCTGCGGGTGGTGCACACGCCCGCGGAGATGCAGGCGGCGGTGGAGGCGACGCGCGACGCGGATGTCGTGCTGATCGATACCGCGGGGCGGTCGCCCGGCGATGCGCAGCGTGTCGGCGAGCTGCGCACGTTCTTGCAGGCGGCGAAGCCCCATCAGACGCATTTGGTGCTGTCGAGCGTGGCGAGCGAGGGGGCGCTCATGCGTTCGGCGGAGCGGTTCGGGGATTTGAAGCCCAACCTGGTGATCTTCACCAAACTCGACGAGGCGGCGAATCTGGGCGTGCTTGTGAACGTGGCCCGGCGGATTGATGCGAAGCTCAGCTATGTGACCACGGGGCAGGAAGTGCCCGACGATATCGAGCCGTCAAGGCCTGAGCGTTTGGCGCGGCTGGTGCTGGATGGCAAGGCGGGGTGATGGTGGTTGGTTGAATCAATGCGCGAGTCGACGACCACTTTGACCGGCGGGGGCGTGCAGGCGGATCAAGCCGAGCGTTTGCGTGCGCTGATGATGAGGCTGGCGCAGGCAAAGGCGGCGGTGCCGGGCGGGGCGGTGGAGCGCGATGAGCGCGATGAATCGGTACGTGGTCGTGATGAGGTGGGCGGGTTGGCGGTGCGGCGTGCGCCGATTGTCGCGATCGCGTCGGGGAAGGGTGGGGTAGGGAAGACGAACGTCGCGGTGAACCTGTCGATCGCGCTGGCGCAGCGCGGGCTGCGGGTAACGCTGCTTGACGCGGACTTGGGCGTGGCGAACGCGGACCTGGTGGCGGGTGTGAACCCCTCTCGGCGGGTGGATCAGGCGATTGATTCGAGCGTGATGGATCTGGCGAACCTGACGCACGAAGCGCCGGGCGGGTATCGCCTTGTGCCGGGGTGCGTGGGTGTGGGACGGTTCGCGGAACTGGGGGCGGCGGCGCGTGAGCGCCTGCTCTCGGGGCTGGTGAACCTCGGTGCAACGAACGATGTGCTGATCGTCGACACGGGCGCAGGGGTCGGCTCGCTCGTGACGGGGTTTGTGGCGGCGGCGGACTTGGCGCTCGTCGTGCTGACGCCCGAGCCCACGGCGATCGCGGACGCGTACGCGCTGATCAAGTGCGCGAAGATGCACGCGGGTGAGAGAAAGACCGAGCGAGATCCGAACGAAGAACTGACGGACTCACCCGTGAACGGAGGGTGCGAGGCGCGTGAGATCCACCTGGTGGTGAATCAGGCGAATGAGGCCGAGGCGCGGGCGGTGCACTTACGGGTGGATTCGACGACGCGCAGGTTTCTGGGGTTGAGCGTGAAACTTGCGGGGCATGTGGCGCACGATCCGCGCCTTGGTCTCTCGGTGCGTGCTCGAACGCCTGTTTCACTGGCATTTCCAGCCTCGGAGGCGTCAAATGATCTGCGGGCGTTGGGCGCACGGGTTGCGGAGGAGTTGCGTCTGGCGTTGAGTGTCAGCGAGGTGAGGACGCTGGGGAGCGTTGTGCCGCCGCCGCCGAAGGTTCGGCCCGGGACGTTGCGTCGGCTGCTGGCTTTCACGTTGGGGCGATAACGATCGTCGGAGTGGAGGGGTCGCGCGTTCTGTGCGGCCTGTGGATAAGCGGAAAGTGAGAAGGGGCGCTCAAGAGGTCCGAATGAGGGGCCGAAACCTCTTCAGGACGCGGTGCGGTCTCTGCGCCCGCGTCGGAGGGAAAGAAGATTGTCACCGGGAGTTCCAACGAAAATTGTGGCCGCGTGCATCGCCCTGGCGGCGTTTGTTGTGTCGATTGTCGCGGGGCTGGGCGTGAACAATCCCACGGAGGTGATCCTTTCGCGTGCGTTGATGAGCATGGCGGGGGGCTTTGTGGTGGGGATGTTTGTGGGGCTGTTTTCAGAGCGAATCGTCCGCGAGGTGATCGCCTCGTCGTTGAAGGCGACCCCCTCAAGTTCGGGCGTGCGCGGGGGTGGTGATCGTTCGTCGCGTGAGAATGTTCAATGATGAATGCACAACTTCCCCACATTCGACTTCGATGACTTGACTTTTTCTTTCGGATTTGTTTTGATGACCGCGCCCATGGATGGGCGCACGCAAGTTCTTGTGGGGCAGCTCGCCGCGGTCTGCGGATGAAGCCTCGCCCATGATGGTCAAACCGTGATGGTCAAGGAGCCGACCACATGTCCACGCTCAAAGCGTCAGCCGCACAGGTGAAGTCTTCAGCCAAGTCTGCCCCGAGCACGGGCAAGGCGTCGATCAGTTCGGGTGTTGCTGCTCCCGCGCGGGGGGCGACGACCTCGAACGGGAAATCGTCAACCGGTTCTCGGAAGGGCCAGCAGCCCGTGGCAACCGCAACGGGGGGCAAGACGCTGCCCCGGCTGGTCACCGATGAGCAGACCACGAGCGTGAAGCCCGTTGCGTCGGGCAAGTCGGCGAAATCGAACGCGACGGCGGCGGTGCAGGGCAAGGCGCCGACGCTGCGTGCGGATTCGCCCCAGCCCGGGACGGACTCCACCACGCTCGAAGCGATGCGGGTGAAGGCGAAGTTTGACGCCACGCCCGTGAACGATCTGTGGAAGCTGTATGCCAAGAGCCGCCCGGAGGCGCTGCGGAACTACTTCTGGGAGCGGTACTTCCCGCTGGTGCGGTACATCGCCGAGCGGACGTACACGCGTCTGCCCGACGAGGTGGATATCAATGATCTGATCTCGGCCGGTCAGTTCGGGCTCATGGACGCGATTAACGCGTTCGACCTGGACTACGGCGTGAAGTTCGAGACGTACTGCGCCCAGCGGATCAAGGGCGCGATCCTCGACGAGCTGCGTGCGATGGACTGGGTCCCCCGGCTCGTGCGCAGCCGATCGAACAAGGTCGATCAGGCTCGGCAGAAGTTCGAGATGCGTGAAGGCCGGGTGCCGACGCAGGACGAGCTTTCGCAGATCCTCGGTGTTGAGGGCGAGGAGTTCGACAAGATCGACAAGGACTCCAAGGCGGTTGGGACGGTGAGCCTGTCGCGGAAGTGCTTCAGCAGCGACGGGAACAAGGAAGTCACCGAGATCGACATCATCAAGGACGAGTCGCAGAGCGACCCGCTGGTTGAGACGCAGCGGCGCGATATCAAGGAACTGATCACCAAGGGCCTTTCGCGGGCCGAGCGGCTGATCGTCGTGCTCTACTACTACGAAGAGATGACGATGAAGGAGATCGGCGCGACGCTGGACCTGTCGGAAAGCCGGGTGAGCCAGATGCACTCGTCGATCCTGCTGCGGCTGAAGGCGCAGATGCAGCACCGCGCGAAGGAGCTTGAGCAGGCGGGGGAGTGATCGGATCGAGAACGCAAACGTGAACGCGAACGTGAAAAAGACCTTTGACGCCCTGACCGGTTGGTTGGGGCGTTTTTCTTTTTGTTCGCTGTGGGTGCCTTGTGCGGGGGAAGTACGATTGAGCCGTGAGCGAGACGATGACCAACCCGGCGCGCGGTTCGGGCGATGATGCCCCGCACGACGACTTCCGCCTCGCGGCGGTAGCGCTGGGGAGCAATCTGGGCGATCGGCGTGCAAACCTCCACGCGGCGGCGGCGCGTCTGGTGGCGATTCCCGCAACACACGTCGTTCGCGTAAGCGGGTTGTTTGAGACCGCGGCGGTGGCGGTTGCGCCGGGGGTTGATCCGGGGCCGGGGTATCTCAATGCCGCGGCGGTGCTGCGGACGGGCCTTTCGCCGAGCGAACTGCTCTGCGAACTGCACGGCATCGAGCGGGCGCTCGGACGCGACCGCGCAACCCAAGCCCACGGGCGAGCGCGGGTGATCGACCTTGACCTGCTGCTCATGGACGATCTGGTGATGAACTCGGCGGAACTGACGCTGCCCCACCCGCGGATGCACGAGCGTGCGTTCGTGCTTCGCCCGTTGGCGGAGGTCGCGCCGAACATGGTCATTCCGACGTTGAAGCGAACGGTGGCGGAAATGCTCAAGAAGCTGGGCAACGAGGCGAGCGATGCGAAGGAGGGGCGATGAACGTTGGGCATGGTGAAGGGCAGACTCGTCGATGGGGCATCGCGGCTTGGGCCGTGGTGTTGGGTGGTTTGTGCGGAAGCGTGCCGAGCGTGGCGCAGCCGATGCCGATCCCGCCGGCGCTGCCGCGGCCTGGGTCGGGTGGGGGTGGTGGACAGGCAACCCCAACGGTGCAGGTCGAGCCTTCGACCGTGCTGGATGAGATGCGCAAGGCCCTGCAGGACGCGTGGGCGGAGCGGGTGACGATCACCGTCAAGACTGGTGAACGGACGACCCGCCAGGGTGAGTATGTGCTGCGATCCGCACCGAGCGCCAGCGGCGAGGCGGCGGGTGAGGTGCGCGGGCGGCGCGTGCTGATTGAGTTGGGCACCCTGCGGTGCGTTGTTGAAGGCGGTGAAGTCGTCGTGCACAGCGCTCGGCACCCTTCGACGTACTTCCAGGCGTCGATCAAGGGTGAAGCGTCGGCCGAGGCGCTGGGCTCGGTCTTGCCGATGGTGCTGCTGCCGACGCTGGAGCTGGCGCGGGACGGCGGGGGTGAGGGCGCGATGGACCTGACACCCTTGACGCGCGAAGTGCGGTGGCTGAGCGCGGAGGGAAACCCGAACGCGGTCGCGCCCGATCGGGCAATGTGGACGCTGCAGGGAATGAGTGCGCAGGGGCCGGTGATGATGGTTGTCGACGCGCAGACTTCGCGTGTGCAAAGGCTCGTGATTCCGGTGAGCGAGAAAGCGCCGGATCGCCCGGGGATCGAGATGGTCTTTACGCCCATGTCGCCCGGCGAGCCGGCAACGTGGAAGCCTGACGTGAGCAAACGTCGGCGGGTGGAGTCGATCGCGCAACTCTCGATGGCTCAGCCGGCGTTGGGTGCGGGGCAGGTGCTGACGTTGCCCCGGATGATGTCGCTGGCGGGTGCGGCGGCTGAACGCGGGGTCGTTTTCACTGCTGCGCCCAACACGCCGACGGCGGCGGATGGGCCCGCGGTGGTGCTGCTGATCGTCAACGACGCGCGGACCAACGACACCAAGCCCGCACCGACCGACGCGCTCATCGCTCAGGCCGAGATGGTGATGGCGAAGCTGCGAGCGGAGATGAAGCCGACGGAGAAGCCGCCGGGGTATGTGCGTCTGCTGTGCGTCAATGAACTGCCCGATGCGGGCGGGCTGGAGGCGTTCCGGTCGCGTGTGCGTTCACGCTGGCCCGCGCTGGCGGGTGTGCCCGATGCGGGGGTGCTCATCGGCGGCCCGAGCGAGGAACTCATCAGGGCGATGACCCCCGAGATGCTCCCGGCCTTGGTCATCGCACGGGCGGATGGCGTGGTCCGGGCGGTGGTGCCCTTGGAGGGGTACTTCAACGCGCCGGAGCAACTGCTCAGCGAGGTGAAGCAGGGGCTGGGACCGCGTGAAGAGATACGATCAAAACCCGAATAATTGATGAATCCTCAAAAGATCAGGGAAAACACGGGTTGGATGGGGCAGCAACCCCGTTGAATGCGTGAAAAACGCGGATTGTGGGTGTTCGGGGGGTATGCGTGATACACAAACGGATTCCAAAAAGATTCGCCCTGGCTTGACTTTGCGAATCCGCGTCGATTGATCCTCTCTCGAATCCGGATCAGGTTGAGCCCGGGTTCATCCGATAACACCGCACGGATCATCCGCGGCGATTCCGCCTTTTTCGCCTTCCTTTGGCGTCTGGATCGAGTTGTTGCATGGGCAAATCTGTTGGCAAACCCACGACCGCACGCACCGCCGGCTCGAAAGGGGGCAAGACGCCGACACGCGCCAAAGGTGGAAAGAGCAAGAAGGCGGCAGGGGGTGCGGGGG
>JACVCS010000015.1 GCA_016741915.1 Phycisphaerales bacterium
CGCCCGAAAGCTGGCTGATGGATCGGGGCTCCTTGCCCGGCGGCTTGGCCGTGACCTCGACGCCCGACTCGAGCCAGTCCACCTCGCCGGTGTCGGGCATCGGGATCAGTCGCACCTCAGCCCGGCCCCTGTTCATGGGTGCCGAGTAGGGACAAGGAACCCCGCCCTTGGTTGGGCGGGGTTGGTCGTTGGGTTGCTGGATCAGGTACGCGGCGGGCGTCGACAGTGGCTTTGCTGAAACCGCTGACGAAGAGGCCCCGAGTCGCCGCTGGATTGTCGCGAAGTGCCCGGCGTCGTGTTCGATGAGCACGCACCGGCGCTGGCAAGCCCGTGCGGCCACGCCAACGGCCCCAGAACCGGCGAACGGGTCGAGGACGACCCCACCTACTGGGCAGAGTGCTGTGATGAGCGGGAGGAGGCCCTCGACGGGCTTTTCGGTGGGGTGGTGACGGTTGACGGTGTACTTGAACGGCAGCACATCGCACGGAGGGCGACTGCTCGGCTCCGGGTAACCCTTGGCGAGCAGATAGGCTTGCTCGTGGCGCATCTCGGTGTGCCGACGGCCGGAGGCGTAGGGCTTCACCCAGACGAAGTGCCCCACGACTCGGAACCCGCAAGCACGCCAGGCGGCTAGGAACTTGTCGGCGTGTGGCTATCGCCGGTGCTTGTGCCGCCAAGGTCTTCATAGCGAAAAGGTATGAGCCTGTCACAGGCGAGCAACGGCGGCGTGCCCGCGCCATGAGCCTGTTCTGCTGCGCTGTTGTGGGACTGCTGACGATTGGCAATGCCGCCGGATGGTGGGCGAGCGCGCCCTTTGTGGATTTTCTTGCCAAGAACTTCGGGTACGCGCCCTTCCTGGCATAACTCCTGTACGCGTGTGGACGATATCCGGGCGGACTCGCGGCATGGTGCGGCACCCGCTGGATGCAGAGCGCAGGCGAGATTAGCTACTCCGTCTACATCCTCCAGTTCTGGGTGTTCCGGCTTTACCAATCGCTCGCCTCTCCACCGGTCGCTGATGAGCCAACGGTCGCGCTGCTCGTCGCGTCGGCGTCACGCGTCATTGTCTACGTGCTCGCCACCACAGCCATCGCGTGGGTGAGCTACCGCGTGATCGAAGTTCCGTGCCGTCATTGGCTCCGAAGACGACTTGATCCACGGCCTGCGAGCCCATCGCCCGCACCGCTCCCGACGTGAGCACCTTCGGTCGTCTGATTTCGTCCGAATCGAGTGAGGCGAAGTTCTCCCCGTTGATCTGCCCGTAGCTTTCAGTGAACCGGGCGCACCTCGTGAGCGATGAGGGACGTTGCGAAGCGGCACAAGCCGCCATCACGAATCCTCGCCCCGACATCGTCCATGAACTCGCCCACGAGCTTCTGCATCGTGGCGACCATCGCCCCGCCAGCAAGACCGTGCGCGAGACTGAAGCAGAGGCCGTCGCATACGTCGTCTGCCAAGCCATCGGACTGGAGACAGGCTCGGCCGCGAGTTACTTCATCCAGCTCTATGACGGCAAGACCGAGACGCTCGCCGCGTCTCTCGACCGAATCCAGCACGTCGCCGCCGACATCATCGCGGCCATCCAATGCCCCAACGAGCAGGCGGTCGCAGCCTGACTCAACCGACACCCCGGCGGGGAACCGCCGGGGTGTTTTTCTGCCAGCGGCGGGCGACACACCAAGACCGGCAGGAGGCTGCACAGTCTGCAATAATCTGGTTCAATCCCCCGAGCTGTCCGGTGCCCGGTTAGAGGGACGATGGTGTTGACGCAGTCAGATTACCGTCTTACGGCAGGTTTTAAAGGAGTATCCTACGTTGGCTCAAACCGCATCGATGCAGTCGATCTCCCAAGCTAGTCCCATGACGGCTAAGGCGTTGCTCGACTGCACTGATCTCAATCGCCTAGGGGACCTATTCGCCAAGTCCATGGCCGGGCTCGTATTCGTGACAGCGTTTTTAGATCGGCAGGCCATGCGCGAATACCTGCCCGAGATTGCCTGGGAGACGGAGGTGTGGGTGGCAGATGCACCCAGCCATCTCATTCACTTTAGCGGAGAACGGTTCCTCGGCCCGTACGAGCAGTCCTAATCAGCCGTCGCACTTAAATCGAGAGCCTATATGCCCCGTTTCGGCAAGAACGTCCTATCGCAGTACCTCCGCACCAAGTGCGACAAGCAGCTACGCCTGTCGATCTATGCGCCCCCGGAACTCACGGCATTGGGCTGGCCAGCTCCCCTTACAGCTAGGCCCGCAGTCCAAATCCTCCGTGACGCTGGCATCGAGTGGGAGCAGGCCAAGATGGCCGACCTTGAAGCGGCCTTTGGAACCAACGTTCGCTGTGACAAACACAACGGTAAGTACCGGGAAGTTCCCCTACAAACAGTCCTCCAGCAGAACGTCAACAGCCCAACCTTCATCTTGCAGCCGAGCTTTGAGCACGCGAATCTCAGGGACACGTTCCTGCAGAGTCTTGGTTTTGCCGCTGCTCAGATCGCTCAGATGCCGCCCTTCGGGTCGTTTCGGCCTGACATCATCTCGGTCCACACCCGTCTAGATGACGAGGTCGAAGTGCTGGCCAATGGTGAAACACGCACCATCCAGCCGAACGATCAGCGGAAAGCGCTCGTCATTTGCGACATCAAGCACGCCGGCGAAGCCAACTCCAGCTACAGCGCCGAGGTCGCGCTCTACGCCGTACTCCTCGCGAACTGGCTGAGGCTCGTCAACCTGCATGGCACCTATCTTGTCAGCTCTCGCATTGCGCTCTGGACACGTGCCAAGGAAGTCTCCAGCCTGGCAGAGTTGCTGACGACCAATCCTGGGGCAACTATTTCAGCCCGCATCGAGGCCTTCACGAAGGACCTCGAGTCCGTTGACTTCTCCATCTTTTTTCAGACCATCGACCACTTCTTCAAGACGGATCTTCCGCGAGTCCTCGCGGTACCGCAGTACCAACAACTCGACTGGCACGTGGACGCCCGCTGTTCTGCGTGCGATTTCCTGGGCTACCGAAACTGGCTGTCTCAGGCGGATCGTGTGACGTTGGACGCGAACCGTGACCATTACTGTGTTCCACGAGCCGAGGACATGCAGCATCTCAGCCGGCTTGCAACCATTACGCGAGGTGGGCGCAAGACCTTGGAGTCAGCCGGCCACGCCGACGTTCGTGCGGTCTCGGCGTTGCAGGCTACTGCACCAGCGTTTGAGCAGCACAACTCCCTCAAGGCTGACCGCAACCACCTTCCGCATCGGGCGACGGCGCTTGTGGCCGGGGCTGTCAGTGTTGCGCCGGGCACCACGACCATTGACTTCCCCAAGTGGGCCGACCTGGAACTGTTCATCACGGTTAACTTTGATCCGGGAACAGGGTACTTGACCGCCATTGGTTCGGAGGCCCGGTTTCGCCAGCGTGCGCCGTTTGGCCAGCAATCCCAGGTCCAACGCACCTGGGCCGCCGAGGCGCAGACGTTGCTTTCGGCGACCCTAAACGAAGAGCGGAACGTCGTCGTGTCGTTCCTCTCTCGCCTGGCCGAAGTGTTTTCATTCGCCTACGACACCGATCCTCAGAAGGGCGGTCCCGAGGCAGCTCGCACGCAGGCCCAGCTCTATTTCTGGGATCGACGTCAGTTCGAGGAAATTGCCAAAGCCATTGGCCGCCACCTCAACGTTATCGTTATGCCGCCGAACGCGGCGATTCTGCGCGGATTGGTATGGCTGTTCCCGCCGGAGCAGACACTCCAAGACGACGAGATCACGCTAGCCAATCCCATCACCTTCCTCAAGACTGTGATCCAGCGAGACCTTCGCCTACCTGTTTCGCATTGCCTCACGCTGTTCAATGTCGCCGAGGTCTACCACAACCCACAGTTCGCCCCGCGCGTACCCGGCTCCTTCTACCGCGATCCGTTCTCCGACATGATTCCGAGAGAGCGCATTTACGAGATATGGTCGGGCGAACCGCTCGTCCGCGTCGGCAACACGCAGAAGACCCGGTCGCAGTGCATCTCGTCCTACAGCGATACGGTCAAGCAACAGGTAGCTGCGCTTCGTGCTGCCGTGTGGAAGTTCCGAGACGACATGGCAGGTCGTCTCAACTTCACGGCTCGACCGCTGGACATTGGCGTTCCCTTCAACTTCCAGGGGATGAGCGAAGACGGCCGCCTTTGGTATGGGTGGGCCCGCCTGGAGGAGGCCTACAAGACGATTGAACTGCGACGCACCTGGTCCGAGGAGCCTGAGCAACTGGAGGCCTGCTATGACATCCTCCGATTCGAGCAGTTGACGGCCCAGAACAACAACGAGTTCACATTTCAAGTGCGGTCGTCGTCACGCGACTGCAAGTTTTCTGATGGTCAAGACTTCCTCGCGTTGCAGGACGAGAGCAAACCGGGATTCCTGGACTTGCGCTTCAGGGATGTCGCGCCCAATATTCAACAGGTGTCGCACCAGGAGCGGAACCGCCGCCTAGCCGACATCTTTCAGGCCTCGCTCGTTGAATACGACCGCGACGCCCTGACCGCCCGAGTCAGACTGACCGATTTTGGATCGAACCCCACGCTTCGACGGCACCTGTTCGACAACAACCTAGTCAACATCCAGGCGGCGGGTAGTCTGGTGGCCGGTGCCGGCCCGTCGATGGCGGATCGCGTGCGGGCGTGCTTACTCGCGATCGGTCGGCCGCCGATTGCTGCGGCCGCGCCTGCGACATACCAAGCCCTTGGTCACGCGCCTGGCGTGAACCAGCCAGGAAACGACGCGATCACAACCGCCGCCCGAGTGTTGTGGGACGCAGCCGCACTTGCGGTTGAGGCTACGACTTCGAGCACCGACCAGATCACGACTGCACTTGACGCAGTCATCAACGCCAACTGGCCATGTAATCAGTCCCAACAGGACGCCATTCGACACTGCCTTGCCAAACGCCTTTCGATCGTGTGGGGACCGCCTGGAACGGGAAAGACCACAACGGCGGCGGCGCTGCTTGCTGCCCGCATTCTGATTGCACAGGCGGCCGGGCAACCGTTGCGTCTGCTCGTAACCGGTCCGACCTATACGGCTTGGGAAAAGCTGTTTGCCGACACGCTGACTCTCTTGGCGCAACTCAATGTTGCCAACGTGACGTGTTTCCGTGTTTACTCGTCAAGCCATCCCTACCACGCACCTTTGCCAGACGGCGTGCTGCCGGTAACGGACGTGCTAGCCAGCTCGTTGGACACGGACTTCCAAACACTTGTTCAGCAACTCGATGCCCCGCAAGGGGTTGTTCTGGTCGGTGCCGTGGCGCACCAGTGTTACCGTATCGCCGATCAAGCACACGGTGCCGCGACCTACCAAGCATTCGACTTTGCGGCCATCGACGAGAGTTCCCAGCTAGACCTTGGCAAATCGCTTTTTCCCCTATGCCTCTTGTCCGATGCCGCAGAAGTCGTGTTCCTGGGCGATCACCTCCAAATGCCGCCCATCGTGCTCACACAACCGCCCAGCGGCGCAGAGTGGCTCGTTGGCAGTATTCAGACCTATCTCATCCATCGGCACGGTTGCCCACGACAACCTTTGCTCACCAACTACCGATCGGCGCAACCGTTCATTGACTTTGGGAAGCGAATTGGCTATCCGCCCGGACTGACCGCCCATTCGGCAGACCTCGCCCTTCACTTTCCGAATCTGCCGGCGGGGCAGCCTCCCGGTTGGAACGCCGCCGCCGCGTGGTCTCCTGCACTTCCCGCCATTGCCGATACCGGCCGTCGCCTGATCGCGATTACCTACGCCGATGGCAAGTCCGGACAAGCCAACGAGTTTGAGGCAGACCTGGTGTGCAGCTTGGTGCAGCAATTGTTTCTCACCTTGTCCGCGAGCCTCGCCAACGAACTTGACGTAACGGGAATGGCCATTCCTGTTCAACCCGCTGCCCACACGCCGCAGACATTCTGGGAACGCGGAGTCGGCATTGTCACGCCGCACCGAGCCCAGAGGGCGCTGGTCGTTCGCCGGCTGCGTCACCTGTTTCCAACCCACGACGCCGACCTGATTGACTCGGCGGTCGATACGGTCGAGCGATTTCAGGGCGGCCAACGTGACACGATCATTGTTTCCTTCGGTGTTGGTGACCCAGACCTCATCGCGGACGAAGAGAGTTTCTTGCTCCAACTGGAACGCACAAACGTCGCGATTTCGCGCGCAAGGGCGAAGTGCATCCTTGCGATTTCAGACGATTTGATCTACCACTTGCCGTCGGATCGCGACACAATCCTGACCTCGAAGGCCGTAAAGTCCTACGTCTCGGACGTGTGCCGTCAGACCCAACCGCTCAGCGTTCCGGCCGCCGGGGGCACGCAGCGTCCTGTCGTCCTGCGGTGGAATTAGTAGAGAGCGGTATGGGACAAAGCGAAACGAAATCTGGCAAGCGGAAATTGAACACGGCGCTCAACGCCGTGTGTCCATACTTCACAATGTTCCCGCTTGAGTTTCCCTATCGCATTCTTCAGCAATATGCCTCGCGTGGCGAGGCCGTGCTCGACCCCTTCGCGGGACGAGGAACCACCTTGTACGCCGCCAGGCTCAACGGTCTGCCCGCTTATGGGATTGACAGCAATCCCGTCGCCGTGGCGATCTCGCAGGCCAAACTCGCCAACACCAGCAGCGGCCGCGTGATACGAGCATGTGCGACCATCCTTGACGAATACAGAACGCCCAAGCGAGTGCCAACAGGCGACTTTTGGAAAAATGCATTTCACGAAGATGTATTGCACATGCTCTGCCGGCTTCGTGAAGGTCTACTTGAAAACTGTGAGTCCGACGCGAGAAAGGCGCTGCGGGCAATTCTTCTCGGCGCTCTGCATGGACCGCTCAACAAATGCGAACCATCGTATTTCTCCAACCAGTGTCCTCGCACATTCGCACCCAAGCCTGCCTACGCGGTCACCTTTTGGCGGAAGCGACGGCTCCTTCCGCCGGATGTTGATATCGTGTCCATCGTGCGAAGACGAGCACAGCGGTGCTTCGCAGACGAGGTCACGGTCGCGAGCGGCGTTGCTCTCCAGGGAGATAGCCAACGCGCTTCTTCTTTTGTGCTGCCCAAGCGCGTCTCGTGGATCGTCACCTCGCCGCCGTACTACGGCATGCGTACGTACATTCCCGATCAATGGTTGCGCTGGTGGTTCTTGGGTGGTCCGGACACGGTGGACTATTCCAACGCTCATCAACTCGCACATACGAGCCAAACGGTGTTTGGCGATGGGCTGCGTCAGGTATGGTCAAACTGTGCCAGTGTCGCAAAGCCCGGATGTCGCTTGGTCGTGCGATTTGGTGCCATCAATGACCGAAAAGTTGATCCGGCCCAATTGATCAAGGAATCGCTTCAAGACTCTGCCTGGCGCCTGCTCACCCTGCGCAACGCCGGTTCGGCGTCAGCAGGCAAGCGGCAGGCTGACACGTTCGTGTCCTCAAGTGATCCGATTGAGGAGTATGACGTGTGGGCGACCTTGGCCGTTTGACATTCACAGTTCGATCGACGGTCTCTTCCGCGCGCTGAGCCTCACCCGCTGCCCCAATGGGTAGTACTATGCGGCAGGTCGCCGTCCGGTGCTCATGTCGAGACATCGCGGCCACTTAGGAAGAGGCGGTGTCATGTCCCAGGCTTGTGCTCCGGCGTCGAGCAGGTGTTGGTAGTCCTCGTAGACGCGGTTGCTCAGGTAGTGGCTCCGCAGGTACGCCCACAGCCGCTCCACCGGGTTGAGTTCCGGGCTGTACGGCAGCAGGATCAGGGCCGTGATGTTCTCGGGCACCTTCAGCGTTCTGCTTTTGTGCCAGCCCGCCCCGTCCATGATCAGGATCGCATGGACTTTGGCTCCAAGCTCAACGCTGACCATCTTCAAGAACACGTTCATCGTCGGCGTGCTCCCCGCGGATCTTGGGCACGCCGCCGCGCCGTGGCTTGCCGGCCAGGGCGTCGATGCCGCGGTCGCGATAGGCGTAGGCCCAGTTCTCGACGTTGCTCTTGGCCAAGCCCAGGAGCCGGGCGATATCGAGCTTCTCGCGCCCGCGCAACGCCATCAGCACGACGCGGAGGCGATCACGCTTGTCGGCGTGCTTCTACCGCGCGATCAAGTCCTAAATCCTCGTCACGTCGCCAGCTTCACGCTCGCGGATCTGCATGCGGCCTCCTTGCCGCACCCACCATCGCCGATCCCGCACGTTCGCGCAACCCCCAACACGCGCCGAACGCGCCCGGATTCCGGTGGGAAGGCGTATAATAACGTGCAATCGAACGTCTTTGAGTTGCGCGGTCGCGATCGCGCCGCGCATTGCATCAACGCATGTTGTTAGCATCGATCGACGCATCAGACAACCGAGATTCTCCAGTGCACCCCATGTATCACAAACATCCTGAAGTGCTCCTGATCAGATTCGCTTGAAGTTCTCGACAATCTTCGGTTAGTCGATGTGTTCGCACAACTCGCGACACCATTGAGCGTGGCGTTCCCGAACGTTGGCAAAACACCAATAGACCCGGTGCATATCTTAAGGATCCACAGACATAAGAGTGGAGCCTGTCCTTGCCGCTCCCCACGCCTCTCGCAGGCGATCACCCAGCGCTGGTGCCGCGTCAATGAACTCGGTATCGACCCGCGGAATCCGATGCAACCATGAACCGATGCCCGCTGTATCTGCTGAAGGGACAGCATCCTTTATGATGAGCACGCACTGGCGCTGACACATTCGTGCGGCCACGCCAATGGCCCCAGATTTTGCGAACTGGTCGAAGGCAACCCACCCACTGGGTAGAATGACTTGAGGAGGCAAAGGAGTTACGCTACGGGCTTCTCGGTTGGGTGGTGGCGGTTGCCGGTGTAGACGAACGGTACCGCAAGTCGGCAGGCGGGCGTGCTGAGAATGAGCTACTCGGCATTCGATTCACCGATAGTCGTAGCCGATCTCGTCAACGAATGTTTGCTGACGCAACGGCCAAGCTCCAATACAGCGAACCGCCATTCCATCGCGGCATTGATATGAGGATGTGGACTGCACATTGCCACACGGGCAGAGCTGCCAGATCAGCAACTGCTCACACTCACTCAAGAGCTTCGCGGTCATTCGCATCCGACCAGGCGGGTTCACGAATCCGATCATCGCTTGCAATCTGTGCGAAGGGACCGCTTCTTGTCGTTGGATCCGGGAGTAGACCCGCTGTTTATCGCGAGCACGAATCCGCTCGTAGACCGTTGCCCCCCAAGCTTTACCGATGTAGAGTGGTGCTCCATCCTCGGGATGGGTCATGGCATACAACACCCTAGTCTGATCCCAAAGATGATCACTCTCATGCAGTTGTGGTGGTTGTGTACGCCAAATCCGGTTTACCAAAGTCATCAAAAATGGACTCCGGTTCCTCCTCTCTGGCAGCTGATACCACTCTATTTCAACGATCAGTTTCATGACGGAAGTGTATGGTCGTGTTGCGAATCAAAGAAGTTGGGTGCTTTTCATCGGGCACTCGTACAGCCCACCTCGTGCTTCTGCTCGGTGCGCTGGTAGCAACTGCGGCTGTGGGATCAGTATCCGCGGCATGGCGATGATATCCAAAGAGGCATTCCAGAGTGAACGATGGTTCTTGCTCAGCCGTCGGACACCTCCGAGAACTCCGAGCGAATCAGCGTGATCAATCTTGCGGAGCATCAACGGCACTCAAAGTGTCGCTCGTGAAAAGTTCCTAGTCCATAACTGGCAATCAGTGAGACAAACCACCCCGAAAGGGTGGAGACATCTGTCTAGGGACGAGCTTTGTGTCATGCGGAGAACGTACACGCCCACTGATGGTTTCACTTATGGATAAGGGTAAACGCTAGTGTGAATGACTGCGAACTGAATGTGGATAGCGATTGCTAGCACTTGCGTTTGTTGTTGCGGTCGGTAGACTGCCAGGGTTGTTAGTGGCTGATTTCACGCAAGTACGGTGCATCGATTGCTTTAGATAGGGCGTGATGCGATGATGGGGTGGACACGTATTCAACTTGGGACCGGTGTGGGTCGCAGGAACTCTGGTCGAGGAGTGTCTATGTTCAATCGATCTGGACGTGTCGCGTTCAAGCTCGTGGGGTTGGTCGTTGGTGTATCGGTGGTTGGATTCGCGGTGGTGCGGAGCACTGGTCGAGCGGTGCACTCAGAGGCGATTGCCAGTTCGATCATTGAGCAGGGGCCGCTGACTGCGGCGCAGGGCGTCGCGCGGCTTGGCATTTCGCCGCGAGGGATGGCGATGGCCGGTGTTGGTTTAACGGAAGCGGTTTCGATCGCGAACGCGGCGCGTGAAGCGGTGCCGGAGGTTTACTCAGCGAGCAGGAACGTAGATCGGCGCGATCCGCGAGCCACGCAATCCGCCGCAGACTCCATGCGTGCGGCGTGGATCCGAGAGCGGGACGAGCTGATCGGGTCTGTCGGCGCCGAGCGAGCGGTGATGATGAAGCGGTACGACTCTGCGCGGCAGGCCGGCGTTCCGACTCCTGCGGGTGTTGTGGCCGCCTCTGACCCGGGCGAGTTAAAGAAGTACGCAAGAGCGGTACGTCGTGAGCGTCGTGCTGCTCGAATGGGAACGGCGATGAACCATGGTGACGTGGCGACACTCAGTTCTTGTCGCGAGAACAACGCGGCAAATACATTGATGCAGCGCCTCGTACTCGCTCCTGAAATTGCTCAGCAGATTCGCAGCGCGAACTGAGCCGGACTTGGTCGAACAAGTGATTCATCGGAGATGACTATGCGTATCTCTCAGGTTGGTGGGGTTGTCGCATCCGTGCTGATGGCGGCATTGTCGATGTCCGTGCGTGCGCAGACCGCGTGTCCGGAGATCAAGATTGCTCCGATGACCGCCACGCCGAAGGATGGGCTTCCTCCTTCGATCGATGCGCCGAAGCCTGAGGATCCCTCCTGCGCGGACCTTCAAGCGATGTGGGAGAAGCGGATCATCAACGGTCGGTGCGTGAAGGTGCTGATCGGGTATCAATCCGTGCCGGGCAGCCGCGAGGCTGAGGCGGGCGGCGATAACAGCGCGAATGTGGTTGAGTGGGCGTGTGCGGTTTGGAAAAAGTGCTTCGCCAACAGTTCGAATCCCCCATCGTGTGAAGATTTCTTGGCGGACATTGAGTTGGCGATCGGTCGTCGGCTAACTCCGGAAGAAATACGGGCGATCATTGAGTGCACGAACTGCCAGTGCGGCGGAAGCACGCCGAGCGAGCCGTGCCCCGTGACAGGTGAGCGGGATTGTGCGGCGCTCGTCAACCTGATCACGATTCGGCTGGCGTGCGAGCAGAAACGCGAGCCGACGCCGGGCAATCCGAAGAAATCCAACGAAGAGGTGATCGCTCAGGCGGTGTGTGAATTCTACAATAACTGTCTTATCGGAGCGGGGGGAAGCGGAGGACCGAGTTCATTCGGGACATGCACCGGTGTGACGCCGGGGTCGATCACGACCGAATGCTGTACTGGTGAGGACGCGTGCCTCGCGATGCTCGCGTGCGTGTTCAACAACTTCCCGTCGGCGTCCGGTCCCGAAGTGATCTGCAAGATCAAGCAGTGCATGAGCAGTGGAAACAACTGCTTGGAAGGCATCGGAACGGCGATCGGTGCCGGGTCCATGCCGCCGGCTTTGTCTTCGAGCTACTGCACGCCGCTGGCGCAAGCGTGCAGCAATTCTGGCCCATCGGGCTGGTCGGGAGCGCAACTAGGCTCAACGGATGCGTGCAGAAACCTGCAGTTCTTGTTGGTTCTGCAGGAGGGGATGTGGAAGTGTGACACGACGCCGCCGAACGAATCGACGAAGTCGCAGCGGAAGGCGAGGTTGGTTTGTGCGTACATCGCGCAGTGCATGTCCTCGGCGAGTTGTACCGACCTGCTCAGCATGCTCTCGTGTCTTCTGGACAGCGGTATGGTACCGCCCAGCGCGATATGCACGATCGGCTCTGAGGAAGGATGCGGGACCGACATCTTCAAGACATGCTCGGAGATGCTTGACCCTGAAGGCGATCGGTTATGCCTCAACACCGGACAGCTACGCGTTCTGATGGAAATGCTGAAATGTCGAGGAGAGTTCAACGGAAAAAGCGCTGAACAGATCGCCACACTTTTGTGCAAGTTCACCGGCGGCTGTGAGATGATGGATTGCGATCAGTTCGCGGGGATCGTGAGGGGGATTTTCCCGCCCCAGCCTGGCGACCAGTTTTCAGAGGAAGCCGAGAATGTACTCGCGGCGATGCTGAGTATCGGTTGCTTGGATTGCAAGGAGAGGCTCATCTTGCGTACACGAGATGGGAAGGAGCGTTCACCCTGCCCAAACAAGGCGGACCCGCATCAGAAGAGCCCGAACCCGGTCTTGCTCGGCTACGGCGATAAGTCCGAATCTGTGACCGAACTGACAATCCCAACGACCGGCGGCTCCTTCACGGTCGGGCGTTTCTATGACAGCAACCCGCGGCTCAAGGCGGTTGCCGGAAGCCCGGCGTCGGTCAGTACAGATCCCTTTGGCCGCACGGCGATGGTGGGCTGGAACTGGTCGATGTCGCTCTTCCAGACCGCGGTACTGGACTACAACGGTTACATCCATCTGCGTGCAAGGTACAGCGATTCGGAGACATTATTCGAGCACGTGCCCAGCATCAAGAAGTGGGTCACCACTGGTGCCACCGACGAGTTCTTTGTGCGTGCTTCGGTGACGATCGGCGGCGTGCGTTGGAGCGTGTTGCGGCTTCACCGACCCGGCAACGGGTTTGTTGACTTTATCGACGGGTACGATGGTCCGGCGGCTCCGATGCTCATCGGTCGCATTCTGCACGAGCAGGACGACTACGGCAACTCGAACATCTACTTCTATTCACGAATCACCGGATTTGCGACGAATGGCGGGATTCAACCCGGCTCGTCAGCGCAGTACCGGCTCGCGACGGTACTCTTGTGCTGCAAGGCCGTATCGCAGACCGAGGTCAACCCGGTTGCGCCAGCGGCTGTGCTGAACTTGTCGTGGACGAATCCCATCACCGGTTCCGGGATGGCGGACTTCTGGTCCGAAACCGGTCCGTTCCTCAGCAAACTGGAAGTTTCGCGGCTGGCTGATCGCGGTGCGCGGACCCCGACCTGGATCGTGACCGAGCGTGTCGAGTATCAGTATCTGACCGATGCGGGAGGCACTGTCACCGTTGCGAGTCTTGCGCACCTTGGACTACCCGGCGACCTGATCGAGGTGCGGCACAGCACGCTCTTGAATCTCCGCGACGACGGTGAAGAGTTTGGATACTCGCCATCCTTTGGCGCGGACCTGCCACTGTGGAAGTGGTACGGCGATCAGTATGTTCGCGCAACGCACTACCGTTACTACACCGCGGCGAGTTTGGAGAGCGGAGGAGCGATCAGTTCGTCGTTGATGCTTGGGGATGGTGCCGCGGGCACGGATTACGCCGACATGTTCGGGTGGGCACATCAACTCAAGCTTGTGGTGAAGCCGGAACAGGTGGAGTACTTGGCGGCGACATTGCAAATCGATCCTGATGGTACAGGGTCCGATCGTTTAGCCGCGGGCACTCGCGTTCAATCGGATCAGATCGACGCGGCGATGGACGCACTCTGGCGGAGTTCAGACCTCGGTACGATCGGCCTGTCAGATTTTACAACGACGAGGCCCGTGGACTTGGCCGCGAAGGTGATCGGGTATGAAACGGACCACACCGCCACAACATCGCCACTCGGAACATTGGCGAAGGGGCGTGTGAGTAGGCAGTTCATTCAAACGAACTGCGGCTGCGGTGGGAGCTCCCACGGTACGCGACTGGACTACACCTACTTCAGCGGCACAGTCACTTCGGGTATTCACTCTGGCCGTCCTTCGTTTACGGTGCGAGAAATGGAATCGGTGCGATTGATGCCCGAAGGCGTGGTCGGCTCGCTGCCCGCGTCTGGCGCATACACGCCGTACCGCACGATGGTGTATGACTCGGTCTTCCTCTCCAGCAAGAACCTCAGAGAGGTGGATTACCTTGCGAACGAGGTGCTTGTTGAGCATGTGACCGGGACCTCGGGTTCGGTTGCTGCTCCAAGTTCCTCCCGCACGTGGGTAACAAGTCGGCAGTTCGACACCAGCGATGGTCACACTTTGCTGCGTGAGTTCAGTCCTTCGGCGGTTGGCAGCTACACAGCCGCATCGTCGGGAGGAGCGTTCAGCTACACGCCCAGTTCGTCGGTTGGCGTTGTCATGGTGCACACCTACGACAGCCGTCACCAACTGCTCACAACCTCGATTCAGAATGGTAACACGGGCAGTGCAAGCGGAGGTTTGCTCAGGGCTATTGAGTATGACAGCACACGCTGGTGGCTGCCGACAAAGGTCACCGAGGTTCGCACGCCGAATGCGACGACACTTTCCGGAGCCCAGACGCACGTTACGGAAATGGCTTACACCTTCCACGGGTCAGCCTTCCCTGACGCGGTCGCATGGCGGAGCGTGAAGCAGCCGATGGCGTTACCTTCCGAAAACGGCCCCGCGGCCTCAACGATGACCGCGGAGTTCATGAATATTGATCAGTGCGGTCGTCCTGCCATGCGGGTTTCTCCAGACGGCACTGTCACGATTACCGACTATCCCCCGAATGATCCGTTTGGGCAACCGAATCAGACGCGGCGTAATCCGAGTACCGCTCCTGCAACGCCAACGCCCGCTCCAACCGATCCGTCATTTCCAAGTAGCTTGGCACCCAAGCCCGGTGGTGAGTTAATAACCACATCGCAGCAGGATGCTGTTGGTCGAACGGTGGCCACCACGTCGCCTCGCGGCGTCACGCATTACTCACTGCAGTGGCTGTTCAAGACGCCGAGTGATGAGCCGGTGTGGTCGTCTGGTCAAACCAACAGCACATTCGATCGCCAATGGTATCGTGGCTTTATTGGTGCCCCGTATCACTGGATCGAGTCGTCAGTGAACAAGTACGACGGTCTGACGAGTGTTGACGTGACGAGCGCGACGCTCAAGACGTTGCGGATGAGCGAGTTTGTGCCCGAGACGGCCGGTGGCACTTACGCACCGTTGCAGGGTCAGATCAAGATTGGACGTACGGGCAGTCCGGAGCAATCACGTTCGATTTCGGTTGTGCATCCGACCGGCGTGACAGAGAAAGTGCGCCGCTACTCGCACATCCCAACAGACGGTGCGTTAGGCCTCGACAACGTTGCGAGCGAGGAACGATTCGAGTACGACTCTCTTGGGCGGGTCTATCGCCACTATCAGCCGGCGAACTCCGGTGATCCTCAAACTCTCCGCGAGACCTGGTACGACGTGAGTGGTCGGGCGGCAACGATCAAGGTCGGGCGAGCCACGAGTGGTTCGACATTGGTCCCCCAGAAGGTCGCCGAGTACATTTACGACGATACATCGGGTGTGCCTGGCACGGGTGACGGCAATCTCACACTGATGAAGGCGTATTCCGATGGCTCGACAAGTCGGACGACGAAACTCTACTACGACTGGCGAAACCGGGTTGTGGCTCGGGAGAATCCGCTCCCGCCGCACACGGTGACAACATTCGACAATCTTGACCGCCCTCTCACAGTAA
Organism: Phycisphaerales bacterium; assembly: GCA_016741915.1. Taxonomy (GTDB): domain Bacteria; phylum Planctomycetota; class Phycisphaerae; order Phycisphaerales; family UBA1924; genus JACVCS01. The sequence goes on from JACVCS010000015.1 coordinate 15,582, forward strand.
GCGTGTACTCGACATTTGCGGGTTATCCGTCGATCGCATCGAGCGCTCGCGTGCGGTACAGCGAAGTGGCCTATGACCAGCGTGGGATGCGGTATCGCGAGCGTTTGGCGGTGACACCGACCGATGCAACACCGACGGCGTTCCTGGAGACACACCGGTGGTACGACGTGGTGGGGCGCCCCGTGGCGATGTGGGGGCCGAATGGTCCGGCGGTGAAGATGCAGTACGACGCGCACGGCCGAACAGTTGTGAAGTCGGTGACCGATCGGAAGGGTGATCTCGTGCCCGGAACCACCTCGGGCGGTGGCTCGATTTCGAGCTACGACTCGGCGATCACCCTCATCGAGGACAACGTTCTTGAGGAGACGCTGACCGAGTTTGATGCGTACGGCAACGTGAACCTCGTGACCAACGCGTACCGTTCGCACGATGCCGCGGAGACCGCGAGCGCGACTTCGGGTTCGCTGCTTTCGAACTCCAACGTGGTCAAGACCTTTGTGGGATACGGGTACGACCAAGCGGATCGTTTGATCCGGGTTGTGAACTTTGGCACGAACATCGGCACGGATGTTTCGCTGGGTACCGGTAGTCACGCGATTAATCTTGGCAAGGACGTGTTTGCGAAGGGAGGTGCTGCTCCGTCTTGGGACAGCACGGCTGCTTCAATGCCTGATCACATCACGTCCGCGTATGCGACCAGGCTTGTGGAGGCGATGACCTATGACGAGCGTGGGCGGGTTGCCACGAACGTTGATTCGATGGGGCGGGTCACCAAGTACTTCTACGACGATCTGTCACGCCGTGTGGCCGTCGCGGAGAACTATTCGACGTCGAGCGTCACGTGGAACTCGTCGAGTAACCGGTGGCAAGTGACGTGGGGCACCTCCGTTGCGCCGACACCGGGGAATCCGTTCTCATCGACGACGACCGATGATTCCGATCGCGTGACGAGCACGGTGTTTGATGGTGCCGGGCGACAGGTGAAGCTCATCGCGCACCTGCCGGGCGCTTCGGGTGAGGAAGTCCAGATCACCGAGTATGTCTACGGCACTACGAACGACACTTCCGACAGTGACATCGCTTCGGCGGATCTGCTGAGCCAGGTCAAGTATCCCTCGACGATGTCCGGCGGGGTATCGAGCACCGACGTGGTGTCGTACCGATACAACCGGCTTGGCGAGCTGAAGCACCTGACGGATCAGAACGGCACGATTCACGAGTACACGCGCGATGGTGTTGGGCGTGTGACGCTCGATCATGTTGCGACGGTGGGTACGAGCGGTGGGTACAGCGTCGATGGGACGATCAGGGGGATCGGGGTGGTCTTTGACAATGCCGGGCGGATGGCCGAGGTGAAGTCGTTGGATTCTTCGAACACCGTTCAGAACCACGTTGTGTTCGAGTACACGGACCTGTGGCAGATCGGGAATCTGAAGCAGAATCCCATCGGCCTAGCGAACGGCACGGCGGTTGATGAGCGCTCGATGGAGTTCACCTATGAGACGGTGGCGTTCGGCACGGGCACCGGCGTGAAGAACTACAGCCGGCTTGGCAACGTCGTTCAACCCACCGGCGAGATGACGGTCATGAGCTATGGCGATCACTTCGCTGCGAACGTCGACAACCGAGTTCATCGGCAGACAGGGATCGAGAACAACGTGTCAAAGCACGGGGCGAAGTACGCGTACCTTGGGCTTTCGATCCCCGCGGTGGTGGATTATCACGAAGCGGATATTCAGCTTGATCGGACGATCGATCGGACCGGGCATCGGCGCGCCTCCGGCACCACTTCGCAGGTCGAAGGCGTGTACCCGGGGTTCGATCGCTTCGGGCGGCTGAAGCGGCAGGTGTGGGTCTACGGCGATGTCAAGGAGACCACCAATAGTGCGCGTCGAATGAACCGGCCAGCGTTGGTGGAGCTTGAGTATTCGTACGATCGGGCGAGCAACCGGACGGAGAAGAACGACATCACCAATCAGTACACGACCCATATTAACGTGAGTGAGGGGTATGTCTACGACAAGTTGAACCGGCTACGTGAGGTGCGGACAGGCCGCGGGACGATGACGCCTGGGAGTCAGAACTCAACGGTGACGTTCACACCGATCAGCGGGAGTACGAACTGGGTTCTGGATCAGACGGGCAACTGGCTGGCGACGCGGAAGGACCTGGCCGGGACGCCGGCAACCACGCCGGTGTATACCGATAACAATGACACGAGGGACGATCGAACGCACAACGCGTCGAACGCGACGAACCAAATCAGCGACTCGGCCGTGACGGTGGTTGGAGGTGGCACGCCGCCGACTGTGCCGTTCGTGTATGACGGCGCGGGGAACTTGATCAAGAAGGGGCCGCCTTCGGGCGGGAATGATCCGAACACGAAGTACCAGTACGACGCATGGAACCGGCTGGTGAAGGTGGAGAAGTTTGACGCGGGGACATCGGGGTACAAGGTGGTGAACGAGTTCTCGTACAACGGGCTTCACTGGCGGGTTCGGGTGAAGGAGAGTGCGGCGCTAAACGTTCGGCCGGGGGATTTGGGCGGGGTGACGGGGTTGGACCGCGACCGGCTCGTCTACTTCGATCCGTCGTGGCGATCGGTGGCCGAGCGTGTGGACCTCAACGGCGACTATGACTATGGCGACGAGACGGCGGACACGCTGTGGGGTCTGACGTACATTGATGAGGCGATCGCGAGCCGGCGGTCGGGGGTTGGGGCGAGTATTGATAAAGCGGCGGTGCTGTACCATCTGTATGATGCGCAGTACAGCGTGGTTGGGCGGGTGGTGGATGATGGAGATGCGATGCCGCGGCTGGTGGAACGGGTTGTGTACTCGGTGTACGGGGAGCCGACGGCGTACCCGTACTCGTACGCGGACTGCGCGGACGTGAACGGGAATGCCGGGCCGGACGGGCAGTTGACGAACGAGGACGACGTGCAGTTCAGTGCGTGGTACTCGGGGAGTGATGTTCGTGCGGACATCGCGGACGATCTGTCGGTTGTGCCGATGGATATAACAAACAACTCGGGTGTGACGGGTGATGATCAGTTGGCGTTCTACATTGAGTACATGGCGAACATCGGGACGATCGGGCCGGTGCCGGGGGCGGCGGGGCTGCCGCGGGGTTTGTGGTCGGGCGGCGGTGGCGCAACGGGGAGCGAAGCCGCGGCGGTCTCGGATATCGGGTACTGCGGCTACGCGTGGAACCCGGGGTCGGGGCAGTATTCGGTGCGGTTCCGGAACTACGACCCGGAGCTTGGCCGGTGGCTGCAGCGCGATCCGGCGGGGTATGTGGATGGGATGGGGGTGTATGAGTATGTGAGGTCAGAACCAGCAAACGCCGTAGATGTATTAGGGACAGATGCGTGGGAAATCACAAAGGGGCCTGTGTATGAAAAGCAAAAAGAGGAAGACAAAGTAAGAGTTCGCAAGGCGATGAAGGACTGCATTGTTAAGAAGATGAAGGAGCTGTACGAAAAGCAGCAGACATACACCAAGGACTATGCTAAATGGCAAAAAGAATCCAAAGCAAATCCAAATCTTAAAGAGCCAACCAAGCCTGAAATGTATGATTGTGCAGACACTGCCATTACTATGCTCGCCAGATGTGCTAAAGAGCAGAAAATACCATTGCGACTATGGAGTAGTGGCGATAAGAAAATGGGTATACCGTCAAAATGGTATTCTTATAAAGACTATGCCAACATTGAAGAGTTTGAGAAGGCGCTGCGAGACAACTTCGGCGCCCTCAACTTGATGGATCTTCAAAATACGAGAAAACAGAAATGGTCCGACCTTGAGCCCGGTGATTTACTATTGTGGGACTTGAGAAAGCACCGGGATCCGTCATATAGTGGACATACAGCAGTAGTTACAAGTAAGCGAGATAACTGTAATGGTAATGCACCATGTTGGCAGGTGCTGGAGGGGCACCTTCAAGGGCCAATGGGAACTGGTGAATGGGGAGAAAATAACGCAAAGAAACGATGGTCTGACCCAGGGAGAGAGGGACCACTTTGGGAGGATGCAGGACGATACTGGAACTGGAAGGATATTCTCCAATGATGAACCGCATGGTTCGAATAGTTGCGATTATTGTTGTAATCAGTGTGTCAGGATGTTGCCGCAATCCACCCCCAGAGCCGATAGATGTATCGGCAGAACGAATATTGCGGACAGCCCCATTAGGTACAAAAATATATGAGATTGAACGTCAAATTGGTGAATTAAAGTTTCTTGGACGAGAAAGTAGCAGCCTTACCATTGGATCGATCGTACGTTGTGAAGGTGTAGCATATCGCTTAGCTATCGAAGTTGCCAATTGGCCATCAGATACACCGGATGCATCGGCAGCGTTTCGGCAATCGCAGTATACTGGGCACTTTATCATTGATGGTGAGAACATTCATAGCATAAAATGGGTATATGCGGATGGCTTGATTATGGATGAACGTACAGCAAAATAAAGGGTCACAACATATTGTATTGTACCTGTGTTTTGTTAAGATTATTCCGGGCGATGGTGCCCGTCGTTGGTTGCGAGTAAGGCCACCGCTGATTGCCTTCTCATCAACGAGTTCTCGTACAACGGCCTTCACTGGCGGGTTCGGGTGAAGGAGAGTGCGGAGCTGAACGTTCGGCCGAGCAATATCAACGGCGTTTCGGGGTTGGACCGCGACCGGCTCGTCTACTTCGATCCGTCGTGGCGATCGGTGGCCGAGCGTGTGGACCTCAACGGCGACTATGACTATGGCGACGAGACGGCGGACACGCTGTGGGGTCTGACGTACATTGATGAGGCGATCGCGAGCCACCCGTTGGCATTCATTTTGGTGAACACGATCAGCAGCGCGACTCACTGTGCTCGTATCGTGCGTCGAATCTAGTGCTCCTGTTCGAACTCCCTCCTGCGACCGTTGTTGATGTCCCGGTCGACAACCAACCGCTCTGCACTAACTACGCCCCCAATGAGTTTGCTCGTCTTTCCCGTTTCAATCTCCAGATCCAGCGCCGCGGCGCGTTGACTGGACTGCTGCACGGCCTCCATGAGCCCTTCCTTGTCGGTGGTGAAGATCCACAAGCCCTGCCGTCCGCGGCTGGTGGAGACGTAGAACTGCTCCCAACTCGCCGCGGGGAAGCTCTCGCGTCCTTCGACGACGTAGATCCAATCGAGCGTTTTCGACTGGGCCGCGTAGCTGGTGATGCACCAGCCGTGGTCGAGGTGGCCGTAGTGCTTCGAGACCGTTCGGCCGTCATTCAAGACGATGTCGCCGCCCGCGGTGAATCCCGCCACCGTGTAGATCTCGGGGTTGGTAAGGATGCTGCGGTCCTGGGCCGAGCCGTTCTTGGTGATGCGGATGTGGTCGCCGATGCCGACGGAGACCTCGGCTCGGGTATAGACCTGCAGGCAGCCGCCGAGTGATTCGACGTTGAGAACAACCTCGTCGCCGCGTGCGTTGCGTGCGCGAACGCCGTTCTCATCGGTGGAAGTGACGAGCAGCCGTTGCCCGACGGGGAACTGTCCATTGGGCCTGACGACTTCAACCACCCAGCCGGGTACGTACGTTCGCGGCAAGCGCTGGTCGGCCGCATGAAGATCGACGCGTCGGAGGATCGGGACGGTGCGTTCGTCGTGAATGAGCCCTTCGTTGACGAGCGCCTGTCGCACGGCACTCGTCACGGCCCGACCCTCGGCGTGCGTCGGGCAAACGATCCCTGCCTTCTGCCCGGCCTTGATGCCCTGCACGTACTCCACGGCAAATGCCGCGTAGATATGTTCTTCGTCATGCTCGGCGATAGCGCCCATCTGGTCAAGTGTGCGGAAGACATCCTCAAGCTTGCGGTTGGCGAGCTGCTCCATCGCCTCGCGGTAGATGCCCTGCTGACGCTTGATCTTGGTGATGTGGACCGGCTCGATGCCGCCGTGCTCGATGAGCGTGCGGAAGGCGTCGCCGCGTTGCACGGCGCGGTGCTGGCGGGTGTCGCCGGAGAGGATCACCCGCGCGTCGAGCTTTGAAGCACACTCGAAGAGTCTTGCCACGTCGCGCGTGGCAAGGAAGGACGCCTCATCGACCCAGATGACACCGTTCCGTGCCGATTGCTGCATCGAGTCACTGTTCAGGAACCGTTCAACCGTCTCGGCTTCATCGAAGCCGGCCTTGCGGAGCGTGCCGCGGCTGGCCACGGCGGTGGGTGCCAGCACCGCCACGCGTGTTCCGGCGTCGCGGATCGCCGGGATGGCGGTCTTGAGCATGGTGGTCTTGCCCGAGCCGCTGACCCCGACCACGCCGATCACACGGTCTTTGCTGGTGGCGATGTGATTCAGGGCCGCGACCATCTCCGAGTCGTCGAGGCCCGATGTGCTCGAAGCGGGGCAGTTTGCCGCCAGCGGCAGGCATGTTCCACGGCCATGTTTCGCCCAGCCGACGATGGATCGCTCTTCGTTGAGCACCTCGTGCGTGGTGTAGAAGTGGTTGCCCATCTCGTCGGTGGTGCGGATGAACTGCGTGTCGGCCCGCGCCACGACTCGCAGTGCACTCGGGTCGATCGTCCCCATACTCCACTGGCGGGCTGTGGCCAGGAAATGGTTCTCGCTGACCAACGACCGGCGCTCGAAGGAACGCTCCTTCGCATATTCCAACGCCTGCGCGATGAGGACCGGATCGCGCGAGCCGATCGGCTGGGCCGGTGACTTTGGTGCGTGTACCAGCACCTCGACCTGTGCCCGGTCGTGGGCCGGGATGCTCGAACGCCACTGTTCTTCCAGCTCATGTTCGGAGAGGCCAGCGCGTTTGGCCTCGCGGGTGCGAGCCCCGACGTTGGAACGGGCTTTGGGGTTCTTGATCCCCAGTTTGTCCGCGGCCTGTTCGATCGACCGTGTGCGTTTGGAGAACCCCCTGAGCAGGTGTTCGGGGATCCCCTCGATCTCGAAGGAGAGTCCGCGCTTGTACGTTTTGAAGCCCAGTTCGCGGAGGTGGGTTGCCAACCGGTCGTGGAAGAATGCCTGGTATGCCGGCGCGTCCTGCTTGAGATTGCCGACTTGGAGAGCCTTCCAGCGTTTCTCATCCGGGTCATAGGTGACGTTGAAGACAAAGACGTGGCTATGCAGGTGCGGGTCGGGAACGCCGTTGATCGGGCGGGTGGTGAAGTGGGTGTATTTGGCCCACACAAGGTTGCCGGTGTGTGCGTCGCAGTTGAATCCGTCACGCCGATGCCTTGTCGTGGCATCGGCCTCGATCTCGCGCATCGTTTCGTCCACCGCACGTTCATAAGCCGCAAGGATGCGCGGGTCTTTGGTCAGCGCGTACATGACCGAGAGGCTTTTACACGGGTTGAAGTTGAAATCGAACCCGATCCTTCGATGGGCCTTCATCCTGACCGTCAATCGACCCCTGGTCAGGGGGTCGATGTTGTTGGCCAGGCAGGTAAAGTCATCGCGATCGACCGTCCCTTCCAGCCCGAGCCACTCGGTGGCTTTCCCGCCCCAAAGTCCCGAAGTGGCCGAGTTTTCGGAGAGGTATTCCTGGGCGCCGGGGTCTGCGCCGGTGTAGTACCGGGTCGCCGCACTTGCCGAAGTTCGTGTGGTAATACGCAGCATGCCGATGGACTCCGGCACCAACGACAAAGGGGTTTACCTACATAGCGATGTGATACGCCGATGACAAGCCGCAGATGCACAGAAGTTTGTACACTGACGCGGCGGTTGAGGTTCAACGGAGGTCTCGTTGTGGGGCGAGCTTCTCGGGAAAAGCTGGCGAACGCCAAGCCGGAGGCGCTTGAACAAGCGCGGGCGATGATCGTTCGTGCTCGGCGTGAGGGCCTGAGTTTGCAGGCCATCGCCGAACTGCTGACTCAGCGGGGCATCCATACCAACCGTTACGCGGTGGATCGATTCTGCAAAAAGCACGCGATCCCATACTCTCCGCAGGCAGTGGAGATTGCAACCGAATCACCTTCCGCGCCACGAGCGACACCAACCCCTACGCAGGTGGAGAGCAAATCCCTTACGAATGAAGATCGAGAGCCGGTCTACGAGTCATTCCCGCTGAGTGGGCTGGGTGCCGAAGCAACCCCGGCGGCGGAACCGTCGCCCACTGGCCGATCCGACCTCGCAGAACCACCGCGTCAGGTTCGCCCGAACGCGGCGATGGAACTGGTCTTCACGGTTCACGTACCGAGTCCGCCGGTGATGACGACCACGATCGCACCGCCCCAGGCTTCGTCGGAGGAGATCACCATCGCGCGTGTACTCGCGGAGATGACCCCGATCGCGGAACGGATCGAAGCCGCGCGAGTGGCGGGAGATGGCAACGCCCTTCAAACTGCTCTGCATCAATCCGCGGTATGGCTCGAATCGATCGCGTCCCGCGTGCCGGAGTTTGTCCGAGATCGGGTCCGGCAGGCCCTCGAAGAGACCTACGCGATCCAGCTTGGTTCCTGTATTGCACCGGCAACTCCCGCCCCTGACCCGTCAGCACGACCTTCACAGCACGTTGCGGGCATGGGTAGTTCTTCGCTCGAACCACCACCTCTCTTCACGCCGCTGCCCCGGGCCCCGGTCTGGACGCTGGATCTGCCGCTGCTTACGTTCAATGACGGCGCGGACGAATGGACCCTTCAGGACGCATGCGAAGGCACCTTCATCGTCGGGGCCACCGGCAGCGGCAAGACGAGCGGAAGCGGTTCCCTGTTGGCCCGTTCATTCCTCTCCAGCGGCTTCGGCGGGTTGGTGCTCACCGTCAAACCCGACGAACGCCAGCTCTGGGAGAAGTATGCCCGCGACTGCGGGCGCGCCGAGCAACTCTGCATCGTCGAGCCGGGTGGAAACCTTCGGTTCAACTTCCTGGACTACGAAGCCCGCCGCGGCGGTGGGGGAGGTGGCGGCGGTGGGGGAGGTAGCAAGCAGAATCTCACCGGTGGCGGCGGGCTGATCGAGAACCTCGTCAGCCTCTTCCACGCGGTGATGGAAGCCCACGATCACCACGCGGGAACACGTGGGACCAGCAGCGGCGATGGATTCTGGCTGCACGCGGGGAAGCAACTGCTCCGCAACGTCTTCCGCGTGTTGGTCCACGCACGCGAGCGACTGTCGCTCGATGATCTCCGCGTCTTTGTCACCGAAGCCCCGCAGCATGAGTCGGATGCCGCGGATGGACACTGGAAACGCACCGAGCACTTTGGCCCCTGGCTGGACAGGGCTATGCAGAGGGTCAAAGGCACCCCCGACGCTCGGGTCATCGACGAAGCACGTCGCTACTGGCTCAGCGAGTTCCCGGCCCTCGCCCCCAACACCCGCTCGTGCCTCGTGACCGCACTCACCGCGATGGCCGACGCCTTTGTCGAGCCCGTGCTGCACGAGCTGCTCTGCACCGATACCACCATCACGCCCGAGGCGGTGATGGACGGAGCGGTCATTGTCATCGATCTACCGATCAAGTCGTACAAGTCCGTTGGGCTCTTTGCGCAGGTGATCTGGAAGCACGTTTTTCAAGAGACCATCGAAAGCCGAACGGACCCGAACGATCCGACCCGGCGCCCGGTCTTCCTGTGGGTTGATGAAGCCCAGTTCTTCCGGTCGCCGGGAGATGTGCTCTTCCAGTCCACCGCGCGGAGTTCGCGGTGCGCGACGGTCTACCTTACGCAGAACCTGCCCGGCTTCGCGGCCGGTGGCGGCGGCGGTGGAAGCCGCGGCGGTTCGATCGATACCGAGACCGCCGGGCTCCTCGGGTCGCTGTGCACCAAGATCATCCACGCAAGCAACGACCCCGCGACAAACGCTTGGGCCGCGGAGCAGATCGGCAAGTCCACGCACTACAAGGCGAGTGTTTCCAGCGGCGGCGCACGCGAGAACGACAACCAAAGCCAAAGCGGATGGGTGCTGCTCGACCTCTTCCGTCCGCGGCCGGCGGCACACATCAACACAAGCTCCGCCATCGAGTTCGACGTGCAACCGAGCGAGTTCACTCAGCTTCGCACGGGCTCGGCGAAGTACAACGGGTTCGTCGATGCGTACGTCGTCAAAGCCGGAACCAAGTTCTCGAACGGGAAGCACTACTTCAAGGGCACTTTCGCGCAGGAGTATGTTTGATGGACATTCAACTCGGCAAGGCGGTGGATGATGGAACGCGCATCGGGCGCATATTTGCCTCCGTGTTCTTCTTGCTGGTCCGTCCGATCATCCTGACGACGCGCGTGATGCTGCGGAAGGATCTGGGAGAGCGGTATGTAAGCCAACAGAATGCGCTGGTTGGTGCGCTGTTGATCGCCGCCGGGATGTGGCTGACTGCCGCGATCCCGGTGACGACCGAGGTCGTGGGGCAGAATGAGTGGGGGAGTTCGGTCCGATTGCTCGTTCGTGAAGACCGCTCGACGGTCAGCTACATCATCGGCAGCGTTTGGCTGGTGATGTACGCCGCCGCCCTCCTCGATCACCGAGTCCGAGTGCGGCGTCGGTATGCGAACGGCGTGCGGTGGCATTCCCGGTGTGCTGGCGTTCCGCGGCTTTCAGGTACAGGTGAGTGGGCGATGATCGTGGCTCTTGGTGGCTTGGCGTACCTAGGGTTTTACTTTCACTTGCCGTTCTTCGCAGCATTGCTGACGGCTTCACTGGTGCTTGCACTGGCCGAAGATGGTCATGCCGCGATGGAGTTCTGGAACCGCGTGCTTGATGCGGTTGATGGCGAGATCGAGGCGGAGAACCTCGGCAAAGCGGTGAAGGACTGCCTGTCGCCCGATCGCGTTGAGGGCGTTCATGCGCCAACACCGGCATACGTCAAGGACGAGTATCGGCGACGGATCGCCGACATTATCCACACTGATCAAGCGGTTATATTGACGCTCGCAACGGTGTCCAGTGCCAGCACAACGACAGAACACGGATCAATCGCATAATCAGCAAGTCACCACAGCTTTCTTTTTGAGGATACTATGAATACATATGCATTTGCTATCGCGCCGTATAGGAATGCAAAAATATTTCTTTCTCACAGATGTGCCGACCATCGGTACTCGGATTATATATTTAAGCATATTAACGAACACTTCAATGTGTACTATTCTTGTGCTGGCAGCATGAATTTTGATGACAATCTGATACCAGCCCAAGAAATCAGTTCATCTGATTTATTCATATTCTTGGCAAGTCCCCAATCGTTGGCCGATACATCACTATCAAATAGCGAATTCACGATTGCATACAATCAACGAATTAAGAAGCGGCGACCTCTTGCAATAATAAGGCTCGAAAATTGCGAGCTGCCAGATTTTATTACTCCATATTATTTTGAAACAATGCAATGGCGAAGCAGGCGCAAAGACGTCGACAAAATCATGGACGGGATTAAGAAAAAACTCGACAAATCATTCAGCATTTCGACGATTCAGAAAGAGGGGGTTCAGATATTCGTATCTGAAATGCGCCCAGATGAGTTGGTTGATCGTCTCATTTCTCGAGATAGTCGAGGTGTATTTTTTATTAGCTCTGCGTTCAGAGCGGTCGAAATGGGGCGGCTGATTAAATATATTAATCAATCTGCGGCGGATACAAAAAGAGCCGTAGTGAACAATCTTATTGATATTTTTATGCATGACAGTACGGAGATGGCGATGGCGCGGCAAAATGCAATTTTTATGCTCGGCAAATTGCTCCCCGCCGACCAGATGCCCGTGCGAGATTTACAGAAACGCATGCCTAGTCACGAGACCCCTTTCGTTTTTCGTGGTTTTCATGTGGGCATTTCCTTTTCCGATATTGATCCTATGATTGCCTATGCCAAGAATCTCGCTTTTTCCCCCAATCCTGAATGGGATACACAGCGTGTCGTTAATATGAATTATCATTCAATCTATTATGGAAGTACTGAGGGTGCGAGAGAAGATTTGCGTTCGTCTATTCGCAATCTGACTCATAATAATCTCCTTTCACTTAACGTTGTAACCCTTGGACACATTGGCAATTCCAAGATGGACGCAGAAATTCTTGGAATGCAACGGTCGTCGCTAGAAATGCGTGGCGTCGACAGGGTGATAATCGATAATTCAATTAGATTGATCAATAATAGAATAATGTGAATAATGACAATGGAGAAATGTATGAATACAGAGAAAATTCTTGATTATTATTGCGGCATAGAGCGTCTTAAACAGACCCGTAGAAAGGGCTGGGAAATTCATCGTGTCCCAAATGTTGAATCCGTGGCCGATCACGTGTTTGGAGTTATGTCACTATCGTTGCTGTTTGCGGCGAAACGCAAGATGAACATTGCTGATGTCCTGGTTATTGGGTTGATTCACGAAGTATGCGAAATTGCTCTTGGCGACATAACTCCGCATGACGGTGTATCTGAATCGGACAAGCAAAAAGCAGAGGAATCTGCTGCTCGTAGTTTTTTAGAGAAGATTGATCCGACAGGGCATTATTTTGAACTCTGGATGGACTTTGAGCATCAACGCACGCCCGAAGGGAAATTAGTTAAGAATGTAGACCGACTCGAGATGGTGTGCCAAGCGTTCGTTTATGAAAACAGACATGATATGAGACTTGATGAATTTTATGAATATGTTAAAAAACGTGTAAATGATCCTGAGCTAATTGCGCACGTAGCCTCAGTAATCGAACATCGCGAGAAGAAATGATCAAATGCCTCCTTGAGGAGTACCGTCAGCTCTACACGTTGGTGGCCTACCGTCTGAACGCGCTTGACCAGCGCATCCCGATCACGACGGCGATTCTCTCCACGGTCCTGGTGAGCGTCATCGCTCTGCCGCCTCTCCTGCAGGGTGTGCTGCTCGTCGGGCTGCCGCCTCTCCTGCAGGGTGTGCTGCTCGTCGGGCTGCCGCCTTCGCTCGTTTGGCTTGTCCGTACCACCGCCAACCACGCCCGATCACTCGAAGACGCTCTCCGCCGCATAGACCAAATCGAACGCGAGGTCAACGCCGAAGTCGGCCGCCCGGCGCTGGTGTTCCAGAGTTCGCATCCCAGCCGTGGCGTTCAGGTCGGCGGTCGCACTGGCGAGGAGACGGTTCAAGCCGTCCTCGTAGCAGCGACCGTGCTTCTGTGCGGCTGCGTTCTGATCCTCAGCATTTTGACCGCGAACCCGACCGAGTATTTGCTTGCCTACTGCGTTTTCGCCTGCCTCGCCGCGTTTGGCTTCATTGCGACGCATCGACAACTCCGCACATATCGCTACGAACCTCGCTCAACCGAGAACCAGATCGAATCGAAGTAGCTCGCATTGTGTGAACAGGCAGAATCAGGTCACACCAACGGCGGAATGGCCTTCCCTTCCCACCATTTCCGGCGCGGCTGCGCACCGATCACGCTCCACGCTGGATCACACGCCACACGCGGGTTCGCGTCGGTTGGATGCTCCTGGGCAACCCACCGTACCTTCGGCAGCCGGTACTGGCGCGTGTCATCGAAAGGCAGGAAGGGCAACTGGCACGAGAGAAGTACCATCGGCTCCTGCTCGGTGCTGAAGGTGTGGACCACGCCGCGGCTGAAGAGAAAAACATCCCGTTCCCGGGCCGGGATGGACCGTACCCGTGTGCCGGTGAATGACTCGATCGGCACGTCGGTGACGTGGAAGTACCCCCGGCCGCTCCGCACGATGATCAGCCGATCGGAGTGGTCATGCACGTGCATCGGCAGGTCGCGAGCGCCCGCGGCCCATCGGAGTTTGGCGACACCGGTCTCGCAGCGCTTGCCGAGAAGCTCGCTCGCGATCCAGACGGCCCCGCTTACCAGCTCGCTTCCCTCGAACGGTGTGGCCAGTTCACGCGGATGGTCCCGTTCCAAGGCATCGAAGAGAGCCGACGAGGAAACGCCCCGCCCGGTTCCCCGCAGACGCCCCAATAGCGCTACCGGCTGGCCGCACGCGGTCTTCTGCATAGACGCCGCCGCAGCCTCGGCCATGTGTACCAACCCCGCGAGTACGCGGGTGCCGAGCGGCTGCGCCGACTCGGGCAGTTCGAGGGTCAATGTACCGAGCGATACACCGGTGCCTGGGGAGAGCATGGAAACACCTCCTGAGCGCCACATAGTAGTCAATCTTTGACTAGTAGCCCACTGACTAGACCGTGGGCAACATGTCCAAACAAACCAGTCGACGCCCAACGATCTACTCGCAGCACTACCGGACGCTGCTCGCCTCACTTGTTGCGGCACGACAGTCCAAAGGGCTAACCCAAGTGAGGCTGGCTGGGCGATTGCGTATGACCCAATCCATGCTGAGCAAGTACGAGCGCGGAGAGCTTCGCCTCGATGTACTGCAACTCCGGGATTGGTGCAAAGCCATTGGAGTGGACTTTCTGACTCTGCTCAAAGAATGGGACAAGCAGTCGAGTTGAATCGATCGCCTTTCCCGATAACCAAACCGCCGGGTGTCTCTCCCGGCGGCTTGAGCGTACCTCTGTTTGATGGCTTCGATCTCACGCCGCCGCCGTGGCGGTCGCTAGTGACTTCGCTTTCGACCCCTTCATCACCGCCGGTACCCACGTGTTCACCCGCTCGGCGAGAGCCTGATCGTTCAAGCTCGCCGGGTCGTCCTTGGCCGTGCGGAAGAGACCGGCCAGTTCATACACGAGTTCCGACTTCTTCTTTTGCATCGCCACTTTGCCCCACGTCGGGCCTTTCAGTTCGCCGAGCAGATGGGCGAGTTGGGCTTTCGTGTAGCCGTTCAACCACGCCCTATCCGGCGTCCAGTGCGTGCGGAGCGACACGCCAAGTTCTTCCCGCAGCAATTCCACCAGCGGGGCCAAACGGTTCGTGTGCCCGGTGATGGCCTCAACGATCAGCACGCCGAGCAGCACATCCAGTTCCTTCTCGGGTACCGTCTTCACCCGTGTGTACCCCTCGGCTTCATCGACGACCTGCGCATCCGCAAAGGGATCAATCGCCCGGCGGCGGTCCTGTTGGGCCTGATACGCCTGCGAAGCGAACCCCTCGCGTTGCTCGGCAAACCGCCCGATCCCGTTCGACCCGAACCGCACCGCCACGGCATCGATTGCGATCTTGTCGTGCAAGGCCAGCACCATGAGCCGCTTGCGGACGATCCGGTCCTTCGCCACCGCTTCACGCACCGCGATGGCCTCGTGCATGTACACCTCGGCGAGTTGCCGGTCAGAAAGATCGTCCGAAGTGGGGGGCGTGTCACGCCCGTCATTCCCGCCAACGCTCGCAACGCCGCCGGTGTTTTCGCTCTCGCTACCCGCCGTTCCCTTGCAGGGGACGCGGCATTCCTGTTGAACGCTTCCGTCTGCCGAGAGGATTAGGAAGACCGTCCCCGCC
Organism: Phycisphaerales bacterium; assembly: GCA_016741915.1. Lineage (GTDB taxonomy): Bacteria > Planctomycetota > Phycisphaerae > Phycisphaerales > UBA1924 > JACVCS01. The sequence goes on from JACVCS010000015.1 coordinate 30,873, forward strand.
GCCTTCGTCGCCTCCGAGTACCGACCCGGATGCTCGGCAATGATCTTCGCTTCCTCGGTATCCAGTGCGTCCAGCCGTGCAGACAAGGCCCGTTCTGCCTTCTCGGTCTTGGGGCTTGATCGTTCCAGCTTGTCACGCTTCTCGCGGAGTGCTTTCATACGTTTGGTGGTCGCTTCGTCGTAGATCATCTTCGCTGCGGGCATCGTCATCAACCGATCATCAGCTACGCCGCGTGGGGCAACCACCACCTCCTTCCATCCTTCATCAATCAGCTTCTCGCGTTCGGCCTCCAGCGCCTCGGCCTGCGCTCGCATGAACGCATCGCGCGCGATCAGCATCTCACCGCCGAAGAGATCGTGCGTCACCGCACCCGGCTCCAGCGTGGTGATGTCGAATCGTGCGTGTTTGCCCTCGATCCACTCATGCTCGATGAGGGCGCGAACCTGCCGGGCATCACGCGGCTTGCCGTGCGTCTGCTTCCAAAGCTCCGCCTGCTTCGACGTTGGCACCGCCGCGAACTCCTCCGCGATGCCAACCCCGATCTGCCCGGCCCGCATCGCCGCTTTGACCTCTTCGATCAGGTCGGCGAGGCTCATCCGCTGACGGACATACGTCTCGCTGACGCCGAACTCGGCGGCGATGGTCTTCACGCCTTTGCAGTCCACGCTCGCCAGCCGGGCGAAAGCCTCGGCTTCGTCCAGCGGGTGCATCGGCTCACGCACAAAGTTCTCCGCAAGGCTGATCGTTGCCGCTTCATCACAGTTCACGTCGCCGCGGACGATGCACGCCACCTTGGCATTGCGGTCGCCACGATGCACGTCCCGAAGCGCCGCCAGCCTGCGGTTCCCGGCGATCACGCGGTACCCGCCCTCGTCCGTCCGTCGCACGATCAGCGGCTCCAAGAGCCCGTGGGCCCGTATCGACGCCACCAGCCGCCGGTGGGCATCACGTTCCGGCTTCACCCGGCGGGGATTGATGCGTGAGGCGGTGAGTTCAGAGAGGTTTACTTGCACGTTCATTCTGCTGCTCCTTGCTGCTTCGTCGGGGCAACCTCCGGGCCGGGATTCACTCGATCCTGGCAAAGCTCTCGGAGCTGCCGCCGTCGCAAAGAACGGGCGGCTGCTCCGCAGAGCTCCCAACCCCGACGGCGGACGCGCCGTGGTGCCAGCGAGCACGCGAGAGGAGTGACAGGCCGTAGTGCGGCTTCATCACGCTCGGCGCGACGGCAGCACGCGAGCCAGCCACGGGGTGTTCGACGGCGGCCAAAGCTCCGCGGGCCGAATGGCCGCAGCCGCAAGTCCAAAGGCATTCAGAGCATTTCTCGATTGGGCGAACCGGCAGGCACCAGCTCTCGATCGATTCCGCTTGCCTTCTTGCAACGGTATCTGGTATTCAATGGCTCTCCATGCACAAGACCAGCTCCGACCTGTCCGGCGCTCACGCGCCCGACTCGTGCGATGCCGGAGCCCGCTCGACACAGAACCCATCCCAACCGACGAACACTTCACCATCGACAGCGGCATCACCGTCGCCGACGCCCCTGACCTCTGATCGCCTCGGCCAGCGACCCGCGGCGTCCTCATCCGCACTCGACCTCTACGCCGAGATCACCAACCAGATCGTCACGATGCTGGAGCAAGGCGTTGTCCCGTGGCGTTCGCCAATCCTCGGCCAAACCCACGCGGGCCACCCGAAGAATCTCAATACCGGCAAGCCCTATCGCGGCGTCAATGTCTTCCTGCTCGCGTTCACGGCGTTCGTGAAGGGCTACGAGTCTTCCTATTGGCTCACGTTCCAACAAGTTCAGCAACGCGGCGGAACCGTCCGCCGCGGCGAACGCTCCACGATGGTCGTCTTCTTCAAGCCCTACGAAGTCACCGACCCATCCGACGGCGAGACGAAGACCGTCCCGGTGCTGCGCTACTTCCGCGTCTTCAACGCGCAGGCGCAGTGCGAGAACGTCCACGTCCCCGATACGCCGAAGTACACGCCGACGCAGTTCGAGAAGATCGAGGCCGCCGACGCGATCGTCAAAGGGTACAAGAATGGTCCGATCGTCGAGCATCTCGGAGCACGCGCGTTTTACCGGCCGCGTACCGACACGGTGACGATCCCGGATCCGACGCGATTCTCAACCCCCGAGGAGTACTACGCCACCCTCATGCACGAACTGGCCCACTCAACCGGGCACAGCTCTCGCCTGGACCGCAAGATCGACACCGATCCCAAGCCTTTCGGCTCGCCCGACTACGGCAAAGAAGAACTCATCGCAGAGATGGCCGCGGCGTTCCTCTGCGGCGAAGCCGGCATCCGCCCGGCCGTCATCGACAACCAGGCCGCGTACCTGGCCGGCTGGCTCGGCGTTCTCAAGAGCGATAAGCGGCTGGTCATCGCCGCAGCCAGCGCCGCACAGCGTGCCGCCGAGCACATCCGCGGCGTGAAGCACGAGCAAACCAACACCAGCAGCGAAAGCAGTCGCAGCAGCAGCAACGCAAACGCATCCGAGTCGGAGATCGAGCCCGCATGACAGTCGATGTCAATGGTGGTCGTCAAGCTCCGTCGTTGATCACGGTGTGTTGATTGGCGAAGTTCCGGACAGCGTCTTTCCGCGGCGCGCCCGCGCCGCAGGCTCGCGCAGCGAGCCACCCCAGCCCCCGCGATCGGAGTCGTCGTCCGAGCCCCCAACACGCACCCAGCAACAACCACCCACCAATCCCCACCCCACACCCAACCAAAAAATGCACAGACATCTCCCCTATGGCGTTCGGCGAACACCCACGGGGCTGTTCGCCGAGCGGTCCTCCGCAGCCACGCAAGGGGTACCCCTGGCTTCCCTCAGGGGCCTCCCCGGCGGTTGTTCAACCGCTGGGGAAGTACTTCCGCTTGATCCTTTCAGCCCGCTCTGCGGGCTTTTCTTTTGCGCTCCCCCCTTCCGAGCCCACGGTGCTCTGCTCCACAAGGTCCTGTCTTGTTCTTCCTGGCCCACAATGAGTGTGCCTGCCTTTCCCCCATGCTCCCGCGGCTCCCACGCATGCCGCCGAGCCCGCTGGGTCCATGTCGGTGATTTTTCTCCTTGCGCGATGCGGGCATCGCGCGTTGAGGTATGGCCATGCCTCAACTTCCTTGTACAATTCTCCAACACGCCGAACCTCGCGGACGTGCCCGCAGGGCTTCAAGCGGCTCCGCCGCGCATTCGTCCGCGAGGAAGGCGTTGGAGGGTGAACCGATGTTCAAATCTATTGAACCGCTCCGATACTTCCTGTACGCACGCAAGTCCACCGACGACGCGTCACGGCAGATCCGCTCCATCGGCGATCAGATCGCCGAGGTGCGCGACCTTGCGGCACGGGAAGGTCTCTGCATCCTCGAAGAACTCACCGAAAAGCAGAGCGCCAAGGAGCCGGGCCGCCCTGTGTTCAATGAAATGCTGCGACGCATTGAACGTGGAGAGGCCGCGGGGATCATGGCCTGGAACCCCGATCGACTGGCGCGCAACGCCGTCGACGGGGGGCAGATTATCCATCTCATCGACCGCGGCCTGCTCAAAGACCTCAAGTTCCCCACGTTCAAGTTTGACCGCAGCGCCACCGGCAAGTTCATGCTCAACATCGCCTTCAGCCAATCGAAGTACTACATCGACAACCTCAGCGAGAACATCGCCCGTGGCAAGCGGCAGAAGGCCAAGAACGGTCTATGGCCGCAGGTCGCACCGATGGGGTATCTCAACGACAAGGCCACGCGAGGGATCGTCCCGGACCCGAGGCTGGCACCACTGATCAAGAGAATGTTCGAGCTCTACGCCACCGGCGACTACGGGCTCAAAGAGCTGCGAGAGGTCGTGGTCAAGCTCGGCCTGACGACACGCAGCGGCAAGCCGCCGAGTGTCTCAAAGGTGCAAACCGCCCTTGAGAATCCCCTCTACTACGGCGTCATCCGCTACAAGGGCGAGTACTACGACGGCAAGCACACGCCAGTCATCACGCGTGAACTCTTCGAAGAATGCCGGCGGATGATGCGCTCACGCGCCCGCGTGGTCGGGTACCGGTTTAAGCCCTTCAACTATCGGGGGCTGGTCCGCTGTGGTCGGTGCGGCTGCATCGCCACGCTGGACCAGCAGGGCAAGTACCGGTACGTGCGGTGCTCACGCAAACGCGGCCCGTGCCCCGAGCCATTTACACGGGAGGAGGAACTCAACCGCCAAGTAGCGGCGGCACTCGAAACTGCGGCGATCTCCGAGCCTCTCGCCAAGGAACTCCACGCCATGCTCGACGAGCGGGCGGCGTGCGAAGCGGAGCGAGCCGCCACCGAGCGAGATCGAATAAACACCGAAATCACCATCTGCGACCAGCGGCTCCGCCGTCTCTTAGAAATGTCCGTCGATGGCGCGATCTCCATCGAGGAGTATCGCGAAGCAAAGAACACCCTGGTCCTTGAACGCCGTCAGAAAAGCGAATCCCTGGCCAAACTGGAGGGGGGAGTGACCGAGGGGTTCGAAATCCGCAGGTCGCTCACAAACTCCGCACTGGAAGCAACTTACGTGCTTCAGCGCCACGACCCGGCGGAAATGGTGCGATTCTTCAAATCCGTGGGTTCGAAATGGACCCTGCGGGATCGGCGGCTTCAGTGGGTGCCGCGGGAGCCCTGGCAACTCATTGTGGGCCAAGACCTTGTGGAGCAGAGCACCGTGGGCTCGGAAGGGGGGAGCGCAAAAGAAAAGCCCGCAGAGCGGGCTGAAAGGATCAAGCGGAGAGGGGGGGATTCGAACCCCCGATACCGGCTTAACACCAGTATAACGGTTTAGCAAACCGTCGCCTTCAGCCTCTCGGCCACCTCTCCGGGAAAGGCTTGGGCGGAAGGATAGCCCGGTTTTTGTCTGCCGCCAACAGGGTTGGGGATTGGGGAAGTGGGGAGGCTGAGGAGCGGCGTGGTGCGGCGTGGTACGGCTTGGTGTGAAGCGCTGACGGGCGGCGGTTTGTGCGTGGTGCTCGGCCCTCGGCACTGAGCACTGAGCACTCAGCACTGAGCACTCAGCACTCAGCACTCTCTTCGCTACTTGCGTTATCGCACGGATTCGATGGCTTCGACGGCCATGCGGTCGCATTCTTCGTTTTCGGGGTGGCCGGCGTGGCCTCGGACCCAGTGGAACTTGAGGTTGTGTTTGGCGCGGAGTTCGTCGAGGGTTTGCCAGAGGTCCTGGTTTTTGACTGGGGATTTGGAGGCGGTTTTCCAGCCGCGTTTTTTCCAGGAGTCGATCCACTCGCTGAGGCCTTTGAGGACGTATTGCGAGTCGCTGAAGAGTTCGACGTTGGAGGGTCTTGAGAGGGCGGAGAGGCCTTTGATGACGGCGAGGAGTTCCATTTTGTTGTTGGTGGTGCCGGGCTCGCCGCCGGCGTGTTTGAGGAGTTTGCCTGTGGCGGGGTGTTTGAGGATGAAGGCCCAGCCGCCGGGGCCGGGGTTGCCTGAGCAGGCGCCGTCGGTGAAGAGTTCGACGGTGGGGCGGGATGTGGCATTTTCGCCTGCGGACATTCGGGCAAGTTGTAGGCGCGGGCAAGCGGCGCGCGGTGGCTTGCGTTTGCGGGCGGAGGCGGGCGTGTCGGGTTTCGATCAGGCTTTGAGTTTGAGGCTGAAAGCGCGTTCGAGGGCCATGTCGTGGGCGGCGTTGTATGAGGGGCCCAGCACCGACCAATCGAACTGCCAGGATTGGGCTTCGACCTGGTTGCGCAGGGCGATGCGGCCGCGACGGTCGAGGGTGCAGAAGTCCATCATGTTGCGGGCGAGTTGGGCGGCGGCGTCGTGGAAGCTCTTGCCGCGGCGGCGGATGACCCACATGCCCGGGCGCTCGTGGTGCTTATTGAGCTGCGCGACGTATGAGCCGAAGCCGGCGAGGTCGCTGCTGATGGCGGGGACGCCCATGGCGACGCTTTCGAGGGGTGTGTAGCCCCAGGGTTCGTACGCGCTGGGGAAGACGCCGAGGTGGCAGCCGCGGACGAAGTGGTCGTACTCCATGCCCCAGAGCGGATTCGTCGGCGAGATGAAGTCCGGGTGATACACGATCTTCACCGGGTCGTCCGGACGGTTGAAGAGCCAGACGTTGCGGATCTGTTCCAGGACGGGGTCGGCGTCTTCGACGATGTGCGTGGTGACCATCGGCAGGCGATCGACCTTCAGCGCCTGCTGGGTACGGCGGTAGCGCAGCACCCAGTACTCGTCGATCTCGCGTTCAAGGTCGACCTTGTGGCCTGAGGCGCCTTTCTTGAAGAGTTTGTGCCCCAGGTGCTTCATGATCTCGTCGCAGACGGACTGGAACTCGTTGAGGACGCCGCGTTGTTGCAGGGCCCAGGGGTGCAGCGCGCGGGTGGGTCGTTTGGTGATGATGAAGAAGACCACGGTGACGGGGGAGCCGGCGGCGCGGAGCTCGGCGTTGAGGCGGGCCATGGCTTCGAGGCAGAGGTCGAAGCCTTTGTTGCGGGGCTCGTAGCGGCCGCTGGTGAAGAAGTAGAGGGTTTTGGAGAGATCGAAGCTGTAGCTGGGGAAGAAGTGCCCCATGACGAAGCGGTTGATGCGTTCCTTGTACTCGGCGTGGAGGGTTTGGAACTCGTGACCGACGTTGTAGCGTTGGATGTCGAGGCCGTTGGGGAGGATGACGTCGGGGCGACGGCCGAGGAGCCCGTCGCATTCCTCACCGGTGATGCTGCTGACGGTGGTCATGACGTGGCAGCCGTGGGTGCAGGCGCGTTCGATCGAATGCTGGCACTCGATGAGGTAGCGTTTGGCTTCGTGGGCCTGGTCGATGGTGCCCCAGCCGAGGCGGTCGTAGAAATCTTCTTCGTTGCTGGCCATGTAGCGACCGAGGAGGGTGGCGTGGGTTTGGAAGATGAGGCCCACGGGGGTCTGCTGATGGCGGAGCATGGGGATGGCGAGAGAACCCATCCATTCGTGCATGTGCGCGAGGACGGGCCCGCCGCCGGTTGCGCCGGGGGTGTTGCATTGGCGGGCGACTTCTTCGACGAGTCTTCGGACGGCGTCGGCGAAGGAGACGACGCCGTCGATGAGGGCGTCGCCGGCGGGGGTGGAGATTTTGTGGTCGTTCCAGAGGCGGAACTTGGTGTCGTCGAGGCGTTTGGGGCCTTGCCAGTGTTCGATGAGGAGGCAGCGTGGGCGGCCGGAGATCATCCAGCGGCCGTGGTGGACGATGAGGCCCTGCTCGCGGAGGACGTTGACGGCGCGGCCGATGGGCCCGGTGGGGGTGGTTTCTTCGAACTCGATGGCGGCGGTTTGGCCGTTCCACGGGCCGACCATGCAGTAGCGTTCGTGCCAGCGGTCGACCATGAAGGGGGCTTTGCTTTTGAGAACTTGGTAGATGCCGCCGACCTGGTTGCAGACTTCCCAACCGACTTCGAGGAGGAGGGCGTTTTGGTGTGGGGGATGGTTGTGATGATCGGTTGAGGCGTCGGCGGAGCCTGGGGGTGTAGAGGAGGGGGCTTGAGCGGCGGTGCCGGGCGGGTTCGCGGCGGCGGCGTGCGTGTTGTCGTCAGCGGGCGAGGGCGGGATCGGTGGCAGCGTGGGCATGGCTCGGCTGGTGGAGGAGTTGGGGTTGCTGGTGCTGGCGTTGTTGTTGCTGGTGTTGCTCGACATGAGCGGATCGGACTGCAACGGTCGATCGGCGGGCCCGGGCTCGATGGGCATGGGCAGGGGTGAGAGATCCGCGGGCTTGATCTCGGGCAGGATGGCCGGGACTGGTGAGGCGGGGGGCTCGGCCTTGCGGGATGTGGATCGCTTGGCCATGGTGGTGGGAGTTTATCAGAAACTGGGGTGCTTTGTGGTATGATCCGTGCGTGGAAAGGGTGCATTCGGCTTTGAAACTGCTGGCGATTCTCCGTCATCAATGCGAACGACCCCGCGCGTGGGTTTGGGCAAGCATCGGAGCATCGAACGGTTGCCAAGCCAGCCGACGGGGGCGTGTGCATGGGTGAGTGACAGGACGAGCAGATCGGAAGCTTTGCGGGTGAAGCGCCCGGAGAACGGCCGGATGGTCATCCGGCGTCCATGACACCGCCGCCGATCAGACTGACTGAATGGTGGATCTATCGGCGTATCCGTTATCCGAGTATTCAAGTGCGGGTGGCGTTGGTACTTCTGGTGAGTTTCGGCGTCGGTGGTTTTCTGCGATTCTCAGATCTGATCAGCACGGGCGATTCTCAGCATGATGTGTTTCTGAAGAAACTGTCGATGTCCATCGGGTTGATCGCGGGTATCTGTGCCTCGGTTGCGTTGGGGATTTGGTATCGGCGAAAGATGATCGCGGCGGATGAGCGATTGTGTCAGAGGTGCTTCACGCCGCATGAGGCACGGGGTGTGATGACGTGTGGTACCTGTGGGCATTTCTTTCACGGCGATGAGGATCGTGCTGAGCACATGTACGCGGCGTTTCGAGATTATGCGGGGCGGGTAGGATCGGTGCCGTTCTTGGTGGTGGTTATCCTCTTGGTGTGCGACCAGGTGTTCGGAGCGTTCGGCGTCAAGCTCGAATCTTTGACCGGGGTGCATCTCGTTTACATCATCGTGGGATCGCAGGTGTGTGCGATCGCGATTACCGCGAGCGTCAACAAACGCCGAGACGATCGTGTTCGACGAGCGAACTTCTGCTGCTGCGAACGCTGCGGGCATCCGTTTGATTGGCAGGTCAGCGAGGAACAGTTGAAGTCCTATGACAGCGACAAGCAGCCGCCCGAAACGATCACCTGCACCGAGTGCGGCGAGACGTTCAGCCCGCTGGCGGTCTATCGGCGCTGGCGACATGCGCTCAACTGATCGTCATCAGCGCTGTGGGCGAAGTTGTGGTCGGTGAGGCTCAGCGGCTCACCAATCCAGCGGCCCACGCCAGGCGGCGGCGAGGTCGCCCACCACGCTGCTGAGGCCCAGGGGTTTGACGGTCAGCACGCCGCTGGTGTTTACGCTGCCCAGCGATGTGGCGCTGAGGCCCATCTTCTGGGCCATTTCGATGATTGTCGGCGTCTTGGTGCTCTGCGCTTCGACGATGTACTGGCTCGGCGATTCGTTCCACCAGAACGCGCCGGCGTGGTCGGTGGCGCCGAGGGCATCTACGGCGCGTGTGTCGAGGCCCGGCAGGTCGATCATTGCGCCGAGCGGGCGGTTGGGCGTGGAGCCGCCGATGAGCATTTCGGCGATGCAGGTGAGGACGCCGCCGTCGGAGACGTCGTGGGCGGCGAGGAGCACGCCCTCGCGGACGAGTTTGCTGATGAGTTTCGCGGTGAGCGGGCCCTTGACGAGGTCGGTGCGGGGGATGGCCTTGTTGTGCTGATCGCTGAGCCCGAAGAGGCGCTTGTAGTGTGAGCCGCCCATGGGCGCGTCGGTGCGTTGCGGCGCGGCGCTGATGAGCAGCAGGGTGCTGCCTGCATCGCTGAACTTTGCGTCGCTGCTGATGCAGCGGGTGATATCGGGGACGATGCCCATGCCCGTGATGAGCAGGGTGGGGGGGATCTCGATGGTTCGCCCGTCTTGCGTGGTGAACTGGTTGTTGAGTGAGTCTTTGCCGCTGACGAAGGGTGTGCGGTAGGCCTTCGCGCCGTCGTAGCACCCCTCGGCGGCGCGCACGAGGGTGGCGAGGTTTTCGGGCTTCTTGCAACTGGGCCAGCAGAAGTTGTCGAGGATGGCGATGCGTTCGGGGTCGGCGCCGACGCAGACGAGGTTGCGGACGCACTCGTCGATGGCGGCGAGGGTCATGAGGTAGGCGTCGGCGTGTGCGCCGGCGAGGTTGGGATCACCGAGGCCGGTTTGCAGGCCCTGGCTGATGGCGATGCCGCTGCCGCTGCCGGGGATCGGTTCGATGACCGAGCCGTCGCCCGGTCCGCGTTGTGATCGGCCGACGAGGGGCTTGAGGACGGTGCCGCCGCGGACTTCGTGGTCGTACTGGCGGATGATCCAGTGCTTGCTGGCGATGTTGGGGTGAGAGAGGAGGTGCGAGATGGCGTCTTTGGCGTGCGGGCGCGTTGGGGTCTTTGCGGGTTTGGTTGCGATGCTCGCGGGTGACCAGGCGGCTTCGCGCGTGGGCGTGGGGATGCCCTCGTGCAGGAAGTGCATGCTCATGCGGCCGACTTCTTCGCCTTTGAAACGGAGGACGAGTTCGCTGCCCGGGGTGCCGAAGGACCCGAGATCGGCCATTTCGACCGACTCTTCATCGCAGATCTTCTTCAGGGCGGGGACGTTCTCAGGCGGGACGGCGAGGACCATGCGTTCCTGGGCTTCGCTGATCCAGATTTCGGTTGAGGAGAGGCCTGGGTACTTCAGCGGGGCGCGTTCGAGGTGGACTTCGGCGCCGAGCTTGCCGCCCATCTCGCCCACGGCGGATGAGAAGCCGCCCGCGCCGCAGTCGGTCATGGCGTTGTAGAGCGGGCCGCGGGGGTCTTCGTCGCGGGCGCGCATGATGGCGTCGAGGGTTTGTTTCTCGGTGATGGCGTTGCCGATCTGTACGGCGTGGCTGAACTCATCGGCGGCGGAGTGCTCGAGTTCGGCGCTGGAGAAGGTGGCGCCGTGGATGCCGTCGCGGCCGGTGCGTCCGCCGAGGGCGATGATGCGGTCGCCGGGCTTGACGTGACCCTTGACGAGTTTGCGTGGGATGAGCCCGATGCAGCCGCAGTAAACGAGGGGGTTGCCGACGTAGTTGTCGTCGAAGTAGACGCCTCCCGAGACGGTGGGGATGCCCATGCGGTTGCCGTAGTCGCGGACGCCGGCGACGACTTGGGTGAGGATGCGGCGCGGGGGGAGGCAGCCGGCGGGGATGTCTTTCAGATCGGGGGGCGCGACGCAGAAGACGTCGGTGCTGGCGATGGGGCGAGCGCCGAGGCCGGTGCCGATGACGTCGCGGATGCACCCGCCGATGCCGGTGGCGGAGCCGCCGTAGGGCTCGATGGCGGAGGGATGGTTGTGGGTTTCGACTTTGATGCAGACGCCGAAGGTGTCGTCGAGGGCGATGACGCCCGAGTTGTCGGTGAAGACGGAGAGCGTCCAGTCGATGCCTTCTTTGATGAGCTCGAACGTCGCGGCGGCGACGGTGGACTTCAGCAGGTTGTTGATCGTCACGCTGCCGTCGGGGTTGACGGTGTGCCCGGGGCGGCCGGTCCAGGTGATCGGATCGGCGGCGGCGGCACCTTTGTACGTCACCTTGCTTTTCAGCGTCTTGTGCACGCAGTGCTCGCTCCACGTCTGGGCGAGGGTTTCGAGCTCGATCTCGCGCGGCTCTTCGCCGCGGCGGCGGTACTCGGTCTGGATCGCTTTCATCTCGTCGAGCGAGAGGAAGAGGTGCGCCTCGCGTGAGAGCTTTTCGAGCTGCGCGTCGTTCAGCGACGTGATCGTGATGCGTCGCACGGCGTGCTCGTGGCTGACGCCTTTGGCAAAGTCGCTGGGGTGGTACGGCGCGGTGGTGACGCGCTGGATGACGGGGTTGGCGAGGAGCTTCTCGCCGAGCGACTTGGCCTGCGCGGGTGAGGCGTTGAGCAGGTCGAAGCGTGTGCCGGTGGAGACCTGAGCGGCGACGCCGAGGAGCTGCTGGATTGCCATTGAGACCGAGGCCGCCGCGGGGTCCATCACGCCTGGCAGGGGGTGCACCTCGACCATCGCGCCGGCGGCGGTGAGTTCGGGAGAGGGCTTCGCGCCCACGACGGCCGACTGCACCACAGGGTCGACCAGGACACGGTCGCAGACGCTGCGGAGCTGATCGTCGGTCAGGTCGGCCTTGATGAGGTAGACCTGGGCGGTGGCGCAGCCCTTGACGTCGATGCCGATGGCGCGAGCGTCGCGTGCGACCGAGTCGCCCAGCGGATCGCCCATGGTCTCAAGCCTGGGCCAGACCTCCACACGGTGGAGCTTCGCGGCGGGGCTGACAGCGTTCTGGGCGGAGGAACGATCGCTGGTGGCGTTCATGATCCGACTGTAGAACCCGCGACGGGCGGTGTCGGCCCCTGAATCAGCCGAACAATCGCGACGGTTTCAGACCTTCCAGAACCAGCGGCGGCGGTAGAGCCAGCTCAGAACCACGAGCCACAGGAGCAGATTCAGCATGGCGAAGGCGAGCGAAGCGTCTTTGTCAGGAAGGCCGGTGTTCAGGAGTAGTTGGAAGAGCCAGTCTTTGAGGACCAGCGGCTTGCCGTCGGGTTTGACACCGACGTGGATGGTGCCCAGGAGACGCGCGAGCACACCTGAACCGACGAAGAGGAGGATCGCGTTGAGGCCCAGAACTTCGAGCGGGAGGGCGATGCGTCGTTTGTTCTGGCCGTCGAGAAGGGTGCTCATACCGGCGAGGAGGATGGCGGCCGCCCCGGCGGTGAAGAGGGTGTAGCTGGGTGTCCACAGTGATTTGTTCAGCGGCTGCGCGAGGGAGAGTGTGTAGCCGGCGAGGGTGAGGGCCATTCCGACGATGGACAGCTTTATGCGGGGGTTGAGTTGAACGAAGCGAGATTTGGGCGCGGGATTGCTGGTTTCGGTGGTGGAGGGGCCTTTCAGCAGCAGCCCGCACCAATAGCCGATGAGCACGCTGACGATGCTGGGGAGGGTGCTCAAGAGCCCTTCGGGATCGGTGACTGAGCCGGTTTTGTAGAGTTGTTTCGCCGGGATGATGAGCCCGTCGAACCATCGGCAGAGGTTCTGCTGATCGCTGAGCGGATCGATCGGCAGATCGCTCGGCGTGGAGGCGGGGTGGATCAGGCTGGGGCCGAAGGCGAGCAAAAGGCCATAGGCCAACAGCGTCAGAGCGCCCAGCACGATCTGCGAACGCAGACTCAGTAGCCGAACGATGACCGCGGCGGCGAAGTAGCAGAGGCCGATGCGTTGCAGTACGCCCGGCAGGCGGGTGGATGAGAAAGCGGACCAGTTGCCGTGGAGGAGCGCATCGAGCACCGGGCCGGCGAGGTTGAGGGCGAGACCGAGCGCGATGAGTACCGCGGATCGGCGGATGACCGAAGCGAGCCATGCGGAGCGTTCGTTCTTGATCGCCTCGGCGGTGGTTGTGCTTGCGCTGGTGCGTGAGGAGAAGGCCATGGAGGAGCCGACGATGAAGAGGAAGAAGGGGAAGATGAGGTCGGTGGGCGTGAGGCCGTGCCACTTGGCGTGCAGGAGCGGGGCATAGACGGTTGCCCATGAGCCTGGGTTGTTGACGATGACCATGGCGGCCATGGTGAGGCCGCGGAAGGCGTCGAGGGAGCGGAGGCGCAGGGTTGGTTTGGTGGGCAGTTTCACGGTGAGCAAGTGAGGATGTTCTGGGCGAGGATGGTACCAGTCTTGGTTGCAGCGATGTTCTTGCATGAAAAGAGCGTGATCATGGGTACGATCGGCATGGCTTTGATCGATCCGTCACGGTTCAGTATCTCTTCGGTTGTGAACGCGCCGGAGGTGCGAGCGGATGTTGTGCAGTCGTTCCTTCGCACGCAGCCGCATCCTTTGTTGTTTATCACCTTTAGCGGTGCGCACCTGTACGGCTTCAGTTCCGCGAACTCCGATTATGACCTCCGCGGAGTGCACGTGACGCCCGTGCCGATGCTCTGCCGACTCAACCCGCCCAGCGAGACCGTCGAGGTGATGGACAAGGACGCGCCTGTGGAGATGGACATCGTCACGCACGACGCGGGGAAGTTCTTCCGTCTGCTGCTGAAGAACAACGGCTACGTGCTGGAGCAGATCTTCTCTGATATCGTGGTTGCGACCTGCCCCGAGCACGACGAGTTGAAGGCGATTGCGCGGCACTGCGTCACCCGCCATCACCGTTACCACTACTTGAACTTCGCGGCGAACCAATGGGAGTCTGTCGTGAAAGGTGGACGCCCGACTGTGAAGGGCCTGCTGTACACCTACCGCGTGCTGCTCGCGGGGATTCATCTCATGCGGACGGGGCTGGTGGAATCGAACATTCAGAGGTTGAACGCGGAGTTCCGCATCCCAGATATCAATGAACTGGTGGCGTTGAAGACCGCGGGAGAAGAGAAGCAAGAGCTTCAGGGGCACGATCTCTCAAAGCATGCGGCGATGTACGAATCGCTGGTTGCGCGTCTTGAGCAGGCGCGTGCGGAGAGCTCGCTTCCGGATGAGCCCCACCCCACGCACGGACGCGCCGCCCTTGATGATTTTCTCGTGCGGATCCGCATGCAGACTCTGCACCGCTGATCGGCAAGCCGAGAACTCAACGCAGCCCGTATTCCTTCAGTTTGCGGTAGAGCGTGCGCTCGCCGATGCCCAGGGCCCGCGCGGTCAGTTCGCGGTTGCCGGCGTACATCAGCAGCGTTTCGCGGATGGCCCGCTTTTCGATCTGTTCAAGCGGCGTGCCGGCCAGTGAGCCCTGCCCGCCGCCGCCGCCCATGCCGTTGGCGGCGGCATCGCCGGTTGAGCCGTGCGTCTCGCCCTCGCCCGTCGGTTCGTCGGGCCCGTCGGAGATGCGGATCTCGTCGGGGATGTGGCGCACGTCGATCTGCAGCGCCCGCTTGAGGTCGTCGGCATCGCCCATCGCGTTGACGACCATGTTTTGTACGACGTTGAGGAGCTGTCGAACATTGCCGGGCCAGGAATAGGCCGACAGGCGCATCATCGCTGCGTCGGTGATCATGGGGACGGGCGAATCTTTGGGCAGGGCCTTGCCCAGGCTCTTCGCCAAGGCGTGGTTGACGATGCGCGGGATGTCCTCGCGCCGATCGCGCAGCGGCGGCAGCACGATCTCCGCACCCTTGATGCGGAAGTACAGGTCTTCGCGGAACTCGCCGCGGGCGATCATCGCCTTCAGGTCCTTGTTCGTCGCGCTCACGAGGCGCACGTCGGTCTGGCGTTCGTCGTTGCTGCCCACGCGCACGACGCGCCCGGTCTCCAGGACACGCAGGAGTTTGGCCTGCATTTTCAGGGGCGTGTCGCCGATCTCGTCGAGGAAAAGCGTCCCGTGGTTGGCGTACTCAAAGACGCCCTCGCGGTCTTTCTCCGCACCCGTGAACGCCCCGCGGACGTGACCGAAGAGCTGGTCTTCCAGAAGCGTCTCGGTCTCGGCGGCACAGTTCAGCGCGACGAAGCGACCCTTGCTCCGCGGCGAGTTCTTGTGCACCGCTTGCGCGATGAGCTCCTTGCCCGTGCCGCTCTCTCCCAGGATGAGCACGGGCAGGGCGCTCTGCGAGACGCTCCGCACGGCGCGAAGGATTCGGCGCATGGGTTCACTGCCGGCGATGATCCCCTCGAAGCCGTCGTGCTGGACGAGTTCGCCCACGCCGTCGCGTTTTGCCTCGTGACGCAGCAGCACTTCTTCGGCCGCGTCGCCGACGACTTTGCGGAAGACGGCGATATCCAGCGGCTTTTCGATGAAGTCGCGCACGCCTTCCTTGAAGGCCGAGCGTGTGGTCTGCACGTCGCCGTGGGCGGTGACCATGATGCACTCGGCTTGGGCCTGGAGTTTTCGGGCCGTACGGAGAACGACCATGCCGGCGTCGGCGCCGTCGGGTGCGACGCCGTGCCTTCCGCCGGACTCCGGCATCCGAAGATCGGTGACAATGACGTCGAAGGTCCCGTGCTTGAGTTCGTCCATCGCACGGTCCACGCTGTTGCAGATCGTGCACACGTGGCCCGGGCGGCGCAGGGCCTCGGCCATCACCTCCGCAAGTTCGATCTCGTCCTCGACGATCAGCACCTGCGCCCGCAATGTCGTCTCATGGTCTGCCATAGCTTCGGGCCCAGTTTAGCACCCCGCGCCAACCCCCGGCCTACAAACCCTCCATCACGCCCGCCCTCCCGCTTTGCCCGTTTCCTTTCGGAGCCGCCCCCAATGCCCCCCGCCAGCAGCATGACCCCGACGTACGTTCTCGTCCTGATCGCCATCTTTGCCGGGCTGCTCATGCCCATGCAGGCCGCGGCCAACCGCCAGATGGGCAAAGTCCTCGGGCAGCCGCTGCACGGCTCGATGGTGAACTTTGTTGTCGGTGCGCTGGCGATCATCGTGGTGCTGTCGTACATGCGACAGACCCCCAGCTACGAAGACTTGCCCAAAGCCCCGTGGTGGTCGTGGCTGGGCGGGTTCATGGGGGTGACGTTCGTGACGGCTTCGATCGTTCTGGCGCCGAAGATCGGCGCGGTGCCGTTCTTTGCCGCGATGGTCTGCGGGCAGATGATCGCGTCGATGACCCTCGACGCCACGGGGTGGATGCTCATGCCCAAGAGTGAGATCACCTGGTCGCGCGTGCTGGGTGTGCTGCTGGTGATCGTGGGCGTGCTGCTGACCACCCGCAGCATCACTTCATCGGCCGCCACGCCGGGGTGATTTGTTCGGTTTCTCTCAAAGCGGCGCAAACGTCGACGCCGGCTCACCGCTTCGATTCACCATCACGCCACACGTCGATCAGGTCGCGCACGATCGCGGTGGCGGTCTCGGGCCCGCCCGCACCCCGGCCGACGAGCGTCACCTCGCCGCCCACTTCGCAATCCAGCGTGACGGCGTTCAAGCTGCCGCCCACGTTCATCGGCGCGTTCTGCGGGATCTCCTCGGGCGCGACGCTCAGGCGATCACCTTCCACCCGGCCGATGAGTTTCACGACGTTGCCGCGTGCACGAGCGGACTCGATTGCTTCGCTCGAAAGCCCGCGGATGCCCTTCACTTGCACGTCGCTGAAGGTTGCGCGCCGGTCCATCACGTGGTTGGCGAGGATGACGAGCTTCATCGCGGTGTCGATGCCGTCGATGTCGTTGCTCGGGTCGGTCTCGGCATACCCGAGCCTCATCGCTTCGCGCAGCACTTCGTCGAAGGCGAGGCCCTTTTCGGTCATGTTCGAGAGGATGAAGTTGGTGGTGCCGTTGATGATCGCCTTCAGCGAACGAACGCGGTTGCCCTGGGCGCAGCGCTTGGCCCACGCGAGGACGGGCGTGCCGGCGCCGACGGTGCCGCTGAACTTCAGTTGCACGCGGTTGTACGCCGCGAGTTCCAGCAGCGCGGGCATGGCCACCGCCAGCGGGGCTTTGTTGACGGTCACGGCGTGCAGCCCGTGCGACATCGCCGAGCGCAGGTGTCCGATGGCGGCGTCGGGCTTTTTCAGGTCCGAGGGCGAGGTTTCAACCAGGACCTGCGCGCCGGACTCGGCGATGATGCGGTTGGCGTCGGCGTTCTTCAGCCCGTGCCCGGGGATGGCCGCGACTGTGCCGTGGGCGGCCTTGGCCGCGAGCAGTTCACCGGCGGAAAGCCCGTGCTCGCCGACCGCGGCGCCTTTGGAATCCACCACCGCGACGAACTTCGCCGCGAGCCCGTGGCGATCACGCAGCACCGCCTGCTGCTGTTCCAGAAGTTCAACGAGCGACTTGCCGACAACGCCGAAACCGATCAGGGCGATACGCATGGATCAAGCGTAGAAGCGATCGGCCAAGAAGGCTCTCCGGTGGCAAGGCTCTCATGGTGGCAAGGCCCTCATGGTGGCACGGCTCTCCAGAGCCGTGCGCTCGAGGCACACGCAAGGCATTGCACCACCACTCAGCCACTCAGCCACTTCGCCACTTCGCCACTTCCCACATCAATCAGCAGAGGCCGCCTTGATCATCCCCTTCACCGCTGAACGCGCTTCCTTCACCGCCGCCGCCACGCGTGAAGGGTTCGTGCCGCCCTTGACGTTCCGCTTGCTGAGGACCGCCTTTAAAGAGAGTTCCTTGAAGATGTCCCCGCCGATCCGCGGCTCGATCTCCCGCATCTGCTCGAGCGTCAGCCCGTGCAGCGGCACGCCAAGCTCGAGTGCCCGCCGGGTCATCACGCCCGCGGTGTGGTGCGCATCGCGGAAGGGGACGCCCGCACGCACGAGGTAGTCCGCAAGGTCCGTCGCGGCGGAGAAGCCGTCGTCCGCCGCCGTCTTCATGCGCTCGCGGTTGATCGTGATGCGCTTGAGACACTCGGGCACAACCGCCAGACACAGGCTCAGGTGGTGCACGCTGTCAAAGAGTGGCTCCTTGTCCTCCTGCAAATCCTTGTTGTACGCCAGCGGCAGGCCTTTCAACGTCGTCGCCAGCCGCACGAGGTTACCCAGCAACCGCCCGCTCTTGCCGCGGAGGAGTTCCGCCGCGTCCGGGTTCTTTTTCTGCGGCATCAAACTCGACCCGCTCGTCACCGCGTCGCTCATCTGGATAAACCCGAACTCGCTCGACGAATACAGGATCAGATCCTCACCCAAGCGGGAAAGATGCACGCCGCAGAGCGCCGCGCACGACAGCGTCTCAAAGATGAAGTCGCGGTCGCTCACCGCGTCAAGGCTGTTCCGGCTCGCGCTGGTGAACCCCAGGTCTTTCGCGAGCGCTTCGCGATCGACGGGGTAGGCCGTGCCCGCGAGCGCGCCGGAGCCCAAGGGCGAGACGCGCACGCGTTGCAGCGCATCGCCGAAGCGGTCGAAATCACGCCGGAGCATCTCGACATACGCCAGGCACCAGTGCGAGAGCAGCACGGGCTGCCCGCGCTGCAGGTGCGTGTACCCGGGGAGCACGGTTGCGTGCGCGCTTTCCTGCTCCGCGAGCGAGACCAGCGACTCGCACGCCCGCGCGATCATGCCGCGAAGGGCGATCACGCGCCCCGCGGTCCACAGGCGCACGTCGGTTGCGACCTGATCGTTCCGCGACCGCCCGGTGTGCAGCTTCTTGCCGAGCTCACCAACGAGCGCGATGAGCTCGCGCTCGACAAAGCTGTGCACGTCTTCGTCGCTCGCCGTGGCGATTCTCGAGGTCTTTTCATCGGCCTCGCGAGCGCGGAGCTTCTTCAGCGCCGCCGTCAGCTTCGCCACTTCGTTCGAAGAGAGCACCTTTGCTCGTCCGAGCGCCTTCGCCCAGGCGATGGAGCCGTCGATGTCCTCCAGCACCAGCACGCGATCGAACGGCAGCGAGTCGTTCAACGCCTTGAACAACGCCGAGGTCGCCCCGTCAAACCGACCGCCCCAAAGTGCCATCGTGCAACTCCAACGCCGCACATCTCGCGGCTGAAAAATGACAACAAAGACCGCCCGCTCTTCTCACTTCGACTTCGCACCACGCCGACCGGCCTTCACCACCACATCGGGCTTCTTGCCCTTCGGTGATCGCTTCGCCAGTTCGTTCAGCGCTGCAATTCTCGACGGCAGCGAGTACAGCCGGATGAACCCGCCCGCGTCCTTCTGGTCATAGACCTCGTCTTTGCTGAAGGTCGCGAAGGCTTCGCTGAACAGACTGTTCGGGCTCTTTCGGCGCACCGTCGTCGCGGTGCCTTTGTAGAGCCGAACGACGATCTCGCCGTTCATCACTCGGCTGATCTGGTTGAACGCCGCCCACAGCGCCTCGCGCTTGGGCGTGAACCACTGCCCGTTGTAGATATCGCGGGCGAACTCCACCGCCAGCCGCTCGCGCAGGTACGTCGTCTCTCGGTCGAGCACCAACTGCTCCAGCCCGCGCAGCGCTTCCATCAGCACCGTGCCGCCGGGCGTCTCATAGCACCCGCGGCTCTTCATCCCCACCAGCCGATTCTCCACGATGTCCACGCGACCCACGCCGTGACGACCGGCGATCTGGTTGAGCTTGATCACCAACTCGTCGCCGCTCATCGCCTTGCTGTTGAGCTTCACCGGCCGGCCTTCAACGAACGTCACGCTCACGTCCTCAAACTTGCTCGGCGCTTCCCACGGGTGCGCGGTGAGCATCCAGATATCGTCCGGCACCGTGTTCCACGGATCCTCAAGCGCCGCACCCTCGTGGCTGATGTGCCACAGATTCCGATCCCGGCTGTAGATCTTCTTCGCTGTCGCGGTCGTCGGGATCTTCCGATCCGCGAGGTACTTCAAAAGGTCCTCACGCCCGCGCAGGTCCCAGATCCGCCACGGCGCGATCACCTCCAGATTCGGCGCCAGCGCCGCGTACGTGCTCTCAAACCGCACCTGATCGTTGCCCTTCCCCGTGCACCCGTGGCACAAGCCGTCGGCACCGATCTTCAGTGCGTACTCGACCTGCGCCTTCGCCAAGATCGGCCGCGCAATCGACGTGCCCAGCAGATACCGGCTCTCATAAATCGCCCCGCTGATGAGCATCGGGAAGCAGTACTCCTCCGCGAACTCACGCTTCAGGTCCACAACCACGCAGTCCTCGGCCCCGCTGTTGATCGCCTTCTTCTCAACGCCTTTGAGTTCCTCGGCACCCTGCCCCACGTCGCCGACCACGCCATAGACCTCACAGCCGTAGTTCTCCTTCAGCCACGGAATCACGGCCGAGGTATCAAGCCCGCCGGAGTATGCAACAACAACACGCTTCGCCATGGTCGACTCTCTTTCACGCAAAGCCCCGCGAGAAAACACACCCGCAAGGCAGCCCAAAGTCACTTCACTCAGCACTCAGCACGCACGACTCACCACTGTCCTTCACCCGCGCCCCATCAGCCGCATCATCACCGCCATCTGCGCCCACACCCGGTTTTCCGCCTGGTCATAGACCACCGAGCGATCGCCATCGATCACCTCACTGGTGACCTCGATCCCGCGATGCGCCGGCAGACAATGCATGAAGACCCCATCCGCCGCACACACCGACCCCATCAGCTCCGCCGTCACCTTGTACGGCCGCATCAGCTCGACCTTCTTCAGGTCGTGCGTCTGGTGCATGCTCACCCACGTGTCGGTATAGATCGCCGCCTGATCGCGCACCTTCGACACTTCGTGCTCAACCCGCACGCTTCCACCCTGTTCCTTCGCAACCATCGCCGCGTCGTGCACGGCTTCGCTGTCAATCGAATACTCCGTCGGCGTCAAAAGCGTGAACTCCGCCCCGCTGAGCGCGCACGCCTGCATCAGCGAGACCGCGACGTTGTTCCCATCGCCGACATAGCAGACCTTCAGCCCGCGCAGTTTCCCGAAGCGTTCACGCAGCGTCAGCACGTCCGCCAGCGCCTGGCACGGGTGATGCTCATCGCTGAGCGCGTTGATCACCGGCACACTGGAAAACCGCGCCATCTCCTCCAGCGCCCGCTGCGAATAGACCCGCGCCACGATGCAGTCGACCATGCGGTCGAGGTTCATCGCGAAGTCCTTGATGCTCTCGCGCTCGCCGATGCGTGAGTCCTGCATCTGGTAATAGACCGCGTTGCCGCCCAGCCGCGTGGTGCCGACTTCAAAGCTCACGCGCGTGCGCAGCGAGGCCTTCTCAAAGACGAGGATCGTCGAGCAGCCCTTGAGCGCGCTTGCAGAAGCCGTGGGCTTCCGCTTGAGCTTCATCGCCAGCGAAAGCACATCGTCAAGCTCGCTGGCCGAGAGATCAAAGACGGTCAAGAGGTCCGTCGCGGTGAAGCCAGTCTTCTCACGCGAGCGCACACTCGACACCGCTCGCGATGACGACGACGAAGACGACGACGCGCCTCTGCCCGCCCCAGACTTGCCACGCTTGTTCGCAGTTCGCTTGCCCATCAGGCGGAAACGATACACACCCGCCGGTCATCGCGAAGCCCCCCGGCCACCCCGAACACAAAAAAATCACACCCAAAAGCCCGCCCCGTTCAAAGCCCCTCTTCCCTTCCTTCCCTCCCTTCGTTGACAAGGCTGGCAATCGGGAATCGAAAGCAGGCAATCGGGAATCGGCAATGGGCAATCGCAGAAACCTCTTCACGACCCTCTGCGTCTTCTGCGCGTCCCTCCGCGAACTCCGCGTTGAAACCCCTCTCCCCGCCTCCCACCTCCCTTCGAGCCTCCGCGTCTTCGTGCAACGCCTTTTTCCCCTCGACGTCAACGCGATCAGGAACGCTTGAACGCCGCCAGGACCCGGTCCTTCACACTCCCCCGATCAACCAGCGGCGACGGATATTCCAGCCCCATCTTCAGCAGCATGGGCAGTTCCCAAGGCTCGTGCACCAACTCGCCCTCCACGTCCTTCAACTCCGGCACCCACCGCTTGATGAACTTCCCCTCAGGATCAAACTTCTGACTCTGCATCGCCGGGTTGAAAATCCGGAAGTACGGCGCCGCGTCCGTGCCCGTGCTCGCGGACCACTGCCACCCGCCGTTGTTCTGTGCCAGGTCGCCGTCGACGAGGTTCTGCATGAACCACTTCTCACCCAGGCGCCAGTCGATGAACAGGTCTTTCGTCAGGTACATCGCCACGATCATCCGCAGGCGGTTGTGCATCCACCCCGTCTTCGTCAGCGCCCGCATCGCCGCGTCCACAATCGGCACACCCGTCCGCCCTTCCTTCCATGCCTCAAAGTGGTCCAGCCGATCGCTCCAGCGGATCGACTCGGTCTCGGGCTTGAACGCGCGGTGCATGCACACCCGCGGGAAGTTCACTATCACCTGCCGATAGAACTCGCGCCACACCACCTCGCTGATCCAGTGGGTTGCGCCGGCGCTGGGCCCGTCGAGCCTCCCTTCGTTCGCCGTCAGCGCCGCCTCGACACACCGCCGCGGCGAGATCGCCCCGACCGACAGGTAAGGCGACTGCGTGCTGGTGCCGTCGATGGCGGGGAAATCGCGATCGTCCTTGTACCGCCTGATGCGAGCGCTGACGAAGGCGTTCAGCCGCCGCTCCGCCTCGCGTTCGCCCGCGGGCCAGAGCGCATCGTCCACCGTCGTGCTGAACCCCTCAACCTCGATCGGCACCTCATCGCCGGCAATCCCGGGATCTGCCTGCGCCGTGGGCACGCCCAGCGGCTTCACCCCGCCGCGCTCGTTCCACAGCTCCATCCACCGCTTCTTGAACGGCGTGTACACGGTGTACGGCCCGCCGGTCTGCGTCCGCACATCCCCCGGCGCAATCGCCGTCTGATCGTGGAACAGGTCCAGTTTCACGCCCGCCGCACGCAGAAGCTCTCCCGTCCGCTCATCGCGCCGGGCTTCGTCGATCTCGTACTCACGGTTCGCCGTCACCGCCGCCGCCCGCAGCTCCTTCGCCGCCTTCTCCACAACCCCCGGCACATCCTTCAGCGTCTTCGCCACGCGTACAACCAACGGCACATTGATCTTCGCCAGCTCCCCTTTCAACTCCCGCACACACCGCATCACAAACCGCACCTTCACCCCGCTCCAGTCGTGCTGCATCCACTGCCCGGGGCTCACAACAAACAACCCAACCACCGCCGCCCCACGCGACTTCCCCAGCGCGCTCGCGGCCATCAACCCCGTGTTGTCACGCACACGCAAGTCATTGCGAAACCAATGCACCACCGTCGCCCCGGCTGAAAGGCCCTTCGCCGCGTTGTGCTGTTCGTTCGTGTTCTGCTGCCGAGCCATGCCCTGTTCCTCCGCTTGACCTTCTCCCCGCTCCATCATTGATCCAGCCGCACGCATCATCCCACAAACCCGCACGCCCCAAAAACGGCGGCAGACTGACCGAGCCGAAGCCCAATCAGCCTGCCCTTGCTCCACGCGATCCGCCCGGCAACCCACCTCGACGTGCCCTACGCCCGACCGTCCCGCACGGCCGGGGAACGAACCGCGCTTGCAATCCCGTCAGCCCTTCATCAGGGCCAAAATCTCCCGACGCTGCGCAACGTCGGTCTGAAAGACTCCTCGCATCGCCGTCGTCACCATCTCCGAACCACTTTTGCCCACACCCCGGATCGACATGCACATGTGCGCCGAGCGAACCACCACCGCCACCCCCGCCGGGCGAAGGTTCTCCTCAATCGCCTGAGCAATCTGCCCAGTCAGCCGCTCTTGAACCTGCGGCCGCCGCGCAAACACCTCAACCGTCCGCGCCAACTTGCTCAGCCCGACCACCTTGCCCCCGGCGGGCAGGTACGCCACATCCACCGTGCCCACAAAGGGCAGCAGGTGATGCTCGCACATCGACGTAAATGGAATCCCCCGAAGCACGACCGGCCCGTCGGACTCCTGGTCAAAGACCCGGCTGAGGTGCTCGGCAGGGTCTTGCGAAAGACCGCCGAAGATCTCGCTGTACGCGCGGGCCACCCGGGCAGGGGTATCGAGAAGCCCGTCGCGATCAGGGTTTTCACCGATTGCCAGAAGGATTTCGCGAACCGCCGCCTCGATCCGGGGCTGATCGACGTTGGAACGCCCGGAGAGAGCTGTGGCGATGTGCAGGGCACCGGCGTCGATCCCGTGATCATCCGCGCCGCAGCAGCCATTCTGACCGTGGAGTCGTGCAATCATGGGGTTCTCCCTGCCGACCGGTCGAAAAACGTTCAAATCGTTCAATGGATAGAGAATAGCACCGACGGACTGGTCTGCCAAGTGTTTTGGGTGTAAAATCGTTCAAATCGTTCAGTGCCACCCAATACCCGGGAATTTGCCGGTCGAGGTTCAGGTGAACCCCTCAGAGGCCGATGAGCACTTCCGATAAGCCCGCGTTGGGCTCCAAGGCGTTGTGTTCCGTTCGCGCCGTGGCTTTTCGAAGTTGGTACTTCGTGAGATCAGCCATGGAACAGACTCTCAGCCCCAGCCAACTCGCACGTGCCATCGGCGTCAGCGAATCGTCATTGAAGCGATGGGTCGACGAGGGGGCGTTGCAGGCCTCTCGGACCGTCGGCGGGCATCGTCGGATTGCGATCCAAGAGGCCGTGAGGTTCATTCGCGCTATCGGCGCGAGCCTTGTGCAGCCGGACGCGCTGGGGCTTTCGACGCTGCGTGAACTGCCGCCGGATTGGTCGCGGCGTGAAGACATGTCCGGCACGCTGTACGAAGCCTTAGAAGCCGGGCATCACGCTCGCAGTACCGCGATGATTCACGGGCTTTACCTTCAAGGCTGGTCTCCCGCGGCGATCTTCGACGGGCCCGTCCGCGACGCGATGACCAAGCTGGGCACGCTGTGGCTGCATGCCGAGTGGGGGATCGTGGTTGAGCACCGCGCGACGAACATCGCGATCCAGGCCATCAGCCAGCTTCGGATGTTGCTCCCGTCGACCACGGCGTCTTCGCCGATGGCCATCGGGTGCGCGATCGACAAGGACCCGTACCTGCTTCCTTCGTTGATGGCCTCGGCGGTGGTTGCGGATCAGGGGTTCTGTGATGTGAACCTTGGGCCTCTGACGCCGCTGTCGGTGTTGAAGAATGCCGAGCGGGCGTACCAGCCGAGGCTGGTGTGGATCGCCGCGAGCGTTTCGGAGGACCGCGATGCGTTGATTGCCGACCTGTGCAAGTACGGGCGTGAACTGCGGGAGCGGAATTGCGAGTTGCTGGTTGGCGGGCGGGCGGTGGAAGACGTTCCCGCGGCGGCGGTTCCGGAGATGACCCTGTGCCGATCGATGGCCCAGCTTGCCGACGTGGCGAAGGGGATCTTGCGCAAACTCCCTCCGGTGGATCAAGACACGGACGACCGGCTGGGCGAGGCGACGGGCTGCGACTCGGACGAGTAAGTGTCGGGGGCGATGCGTGGGGGGGAAGTGGGGAGGGGGGACAGGGGGGGTGTGCTGAGTCCGGGGATGTTTGGTCCTGGCATGACCGGGAGGGTCGTTTCGACACGAGACTTTGCCCCCTTGGGTACGCGATCAGGCGCGCAAGGCCGGGTTTTTGCATGGTTTCCGCTTGGCGACAGGGGCCAGCGGAGTGGTCTGGGACGCGATGTCTTGTGGCCTCGTGAGCCGGCGTTTGTGGGTGGGGGGGTGGGGCCGGTTGTGGGTCCGCATCGGGAAGGCGGGCGCCCAGGCGAATACGCCGCCTGCCGGAAAAGCTCGTAAATCGGATCGCAGCCGGTGAAGTGGTCGAAAGACCCGCCGCGGCGCTCAAGGAGCTGGTTGAAAACGCCATCGACGCGGGCGCGACTCGCATTTCGGTGCGAATCGCCGAGGGCGGGATGGCGCGGCTGGAGGTCGAGGACGACGGTTGCGGAATGACCGCTGCCGAGATGGCGCTGGCCCTCGAACGCCATGCGACCTCGAAGCTGCCGACCGATGCGATCGAGGACGTCACGACGATGGGTTTTCGGGGCGAAGCCTTGCCCTCGATCGCCAGCGTTGCGCGGCTGACGCTCGAAAGCCGGGTTCCCGGTGGCGACGGTTGGCGTCGCGTCGTCGACAATGGCGCGGTGGTCGCCGAAGGACCGGCGGCGCTGGCGAAAGGGACGCGTGTTCTCGTCGAGGACCTGTTCGCGCGGGTTCCGGCACGGCGCAAATTCCTGCGCAGCCCTCGCAG
>JACVCS010000016.1 GCA_016741915.1 Phycisphaerales bacterium
GTGGGGGAGTGGGGGGATCAATGCTGTCGAAGGTGAAACGAAATCAAGAGTTTCTTGTTCATGTGCATCTGTCGCCTTCCTTCCCTTCCTTCCCTTCCTTCCATCCCTTCGTTGACGGTGCATTTCTTCGCGTCTTCGCGTCTTCGTGCGAATCTTCAAGACTTGGGTTTGTTCCAGATCGCGCCGAGGCGGGTTTGCTGGTCCGGGTTGTCGGCGAGTTTGAGGCTGGCGTTCAGACCTTCTTCGCTCCAGGCGCTGCCGCTGAGTTCTTCGAGCTCGCGCAGCAGCAGCTTGGTGGCGGCGTAGGCGTGGGCGGGTTTGCTGATCAGTTCGCGGGCGAGGCGCTGGGCGCGGGGGAGGACGTCTTCGCGGATGTCGCAGCAGATGTCGATGAGCCCGAGTCTCGCGGCTTCTTCTCCTGTGATCAGGCCCGGGTCGAGTTGCAGGCGGCGGGCGCCGCCCTTGCCGACGCGCTGCGAGAGTGTCGGGGCCGAGACGGCGGGGGAGATGCCCAGCGGGACGACGGGGTAGCCGATGGTCGCCTCGCGGTTGGAGAGGGCGAAATCGCAGGCGGAGAGCAGGGCCGCGGCACCGGCGATCGCGCCGCCCTGGGCCGCGATGATCACCGGAATGTCGAGCGAGCGCAGGCGTTGAATGCACGAAGCGAGTTTGGTGAGGAGTTGTTTCAGCGTGCCGGGGGTTTGGTGGCAGAGTTTGAGGTCGAACCCGCCGCAGAAGATCGGACCATCGCCCGAGAGGATGAGGGCGCGGCAGGGGTTCGCCGTGGTGGCGTGATCGATGGCGCTGAGCAGTTCGTCGAGCATCGTCGGCGTCATGGCGTTGCGCTTGTCGACGCGCGAGAGCAGGATGACCGTCACGGCGTCGTGCGTTTCGATGCGCACGAGCGGTTGGTTTGTGATGGCGTTCTCGGCACGCGGGGCGCTCACGCGGTTGGTCCTTCGGCGGCGGGGTTGGATTGCGCGGCGCGGAGGGCCGCGGCGTGAGCGCGGGACTTGGTGACGATCTCACGAGCGAAGGCGGCGGCTTGCTTGAGGGCGGAGGTGTTGACGCTGGTTTCGTAGCCCTCGTCGTGGATGGTCTGCACGAGTAGTTCGGTGGAGATGTTGCCCGGCGCGGGCTTTTCGGGCGTGCCGGCGAAGGGGCAACCGCCCAGGCCCGCGGCGGAGCCGTCGAAGGAGCGGATGCCCAGGTAGAGGGCGGTTCTGACGCAGTCGGCGGCGCGGCCGAAGGTATCGTGCAGGTGGAGTGTGAGGCGGTAGTCGCGGAGCCACTTTGGACCCAGGCGAGCGACGACGGCTTCGATCATCGCGCGGGTTGTCTCGGGCGTGCCGGCGCCGATGGTGTCGCCCAGATCGATCTCGGCGCAGCCAAGCTCGGCGAGTTGTTCTGCAACGTCGGCGACGGCGTTGGGGTTGATCGGGCCTTCGAAGGGGCAGGCGATGGCGCAGGAGATGTAGCCGCGGGTGAAGAGTTGGTGCTGGCCTGCGAGCGCGATGACGGGCTTGAAGCGGGTGAGCGATTCGTGGATGGCGCAGGCGAGGTTCTTCTGGCAGAAGGTCTCGCTGGCGGCGGTGAAGACGGCGATCTTGCTCAGCGGGGTGGCGACGGCGTCTTCGTCGCGCGGGTCGACGTTGCAGGCGATGAGTGATTCCATGCCGCGTTGGTTGGGGACGAGGGCGGAGAACTTGCAGGCGGCGTCGGAGTCGAAGTACGAGCGCCAGGGTTCGGGTCGTCCACCTACATCTTCGTCGCTGCGGCCGAGCATTTCGGCGAGTGCGGTGACGAGAGGCGTGGCGTCGGCGAGGGCGGGGACCCACTTGGGCGAGACGAAGCTGGTGACTTCGACTTCGTCCACGCCTGCGGCGGCGAGGAGGCCGACGAGGCGGAGTTTGTCGGCGGTGGAGACGACGCCGGGCTCGTTCTGCAGCCCGTCGCGGGGTGAGACATCGGTGATGCGGACGTGCCCGTTCATGATTGGGCAGGATAGCGGAGCGCGGCGGTTGGCGGTGGTTGTGTGCGGCGGCATGATCGTGGGTGGAGGTTTGTTGATGCCCGAAGTTTGAGACGTGATGGGATGCAAAACATAAAAAGCCCGGCAACTTGCCGGGCTTTGGGGGCTGATGTGGATGATCGGGAGTTGCGTTTAGGCAGCGTTTTTGATGGGCGTGGTCTGCGCCACGCCGACGCGTTCGCCACGGCAGACGCGGTCGATGAGGCGGACCATCTCGGGGAGTTCGGGCTTGGGGATCTGCACGTCGGCACCGACCTGTTGGCCCTTCTTCTTGTTGTCCTCGCTGACGAGCGAGGAGAAGAGCACGACGGGGATGTCCTTGGTGGCGGGGGTGGACTTGATGCGTTTGGTCAGGTGTAGGCCGTCCATGCGGGGCATTTCGATGTCGCTGACGACGGCGTCGATCTTCTCGCCCGTGCCGGCGGAGATGGCGTCCCACGCGGCTTGGCCGTCGGGGTAGACCTCGAGCTTGCTGTAGCCGGACTGGCGGAGGACCTTGGACATGATGTTTCGCATGAAGGGGGAGTCCTCGGCGAGGATGACGCGTTTGCTGGCGCGGTCGACGCCGAAGTCGTTGCTGACGGATTCGACGCGGAGTTTCTCTTCAAGGAGGATGGCGTCGGCGACGGACTCGAAGTCGATCATGAGCACGAGGTTGTCGGAGATTTCGATGATGCCGGTGGTGGCGGAGGCGATGGCGGAGTTGCCCGCGGTGCCGACCTCGGGTGAGGGGCGGACCTTTTGCCAACTCATTCGATAGATCTGTTCGACGGTGTCGACCATGAAGCCGGTGCGCCGGCCGTTGAACTCGGTGATGATGACGCGGCCTTCGGGGGCGTTCTGTTCGTTGGTACCCCAGCGTTTCTTGAGACCGAGATGAAGGGCGAGATCGACAACGGGGATGACGCTGCCGCGGATGTTGAAGATGCCGATGACGGAGGGGTGTTGCCCGGGGGACTCGACGGTTTTGACGGGGCGGATGACCTCGCGGACCTTGGCGACGTTGACGCCGAACTTACCTGTACCCATGGAGAAGACGAGGACTTCGAGCTCGTTGGTGCCGGCGTCGAGGAGAATGTCACCCGTGAGGTTCGGTGTGGAGGAGGAAGATGAGTTGAAGGGCTTCGCGGCCGAGGCGGGCTGCGAGGTCGAGGAAGGTGTGCTGGCGTTGGTCGGTGCGCTGGGCATGGCGAGCTCTCCGTTCTGGGGTGAGATGAACCGCTGAGGAGAAGTCGGCGAGAAACGGAGGGGACTTCAAGGGAAATCCCGAAGGGCCGAGAGCCGTGCGCGGGCGGGGTGGGTGTGATGCGAGGACCGATAGTTCATGCGGTCGGTTGTTGATGTGATGATCGATTTTTATTCGGCAGGACCGTTGATAACTTCGAGTCGGACGCGGTCATGTTGGGGTGGCTCTGAACGAGATAGACGTTTTACTGAGTACAGAACCCCCGAAAAAGGGTAGAACAGTCTATGAATCCGGATGAGCGTGCTCACGTTTGTGTCTGTGGGGTCGATTGTTTCATTACTGAACGAACATTCGATCGGCTTATCAGTTTTGGCCGAGGTTCGTTCGCGGGGAATCTTGAAGACAGGGGAACTCCGATGTGTATGTTGAAGCGCTCGATGGTTCTCGCGGCGGTGATGTGTGCGTTGGGGATGAACGCGGCGGCGTTGGCATCGCGGGGGGATGAGGGGAAGGTTTCGGGGTCGGCGGCGTCGAAGTCGCAGGTCCGCGCCGATGGTGTGTTTCAGGAGCCCGCCCTGAAGATTCAGGAGCGGAAGCCGTTCGGGCCCGAGGTGGGCGTCTTCGAGAAAGTTGCGGAGGTGCCCGAGCCGACGCCGGTGTCGGCGATGTGGATGTATCTGTTCTTCGGTGCGGCAGGTCTGACGGCGCTGGGCACGGTGGCCGCGGCGTTTGCGATGTCGAAGACCACCGATGTGGACGGCAAGCCCGTTCGGGCGTTGACCGTTGGGACTCGAATTGCGGGAGGGATGGGGACGGTGACCACCGCGGTGCTGACGGTCGCGGGGTTCTCGGCGTACGGATCGTTCAGTGTGCAGAGCGCGGTCGAGCAAATCAATGGGATTGGCGACGATATGTCGTTGGTCTACTCGTTGCGAGGGAGCACCGCGATGACGCGGATTCAGGCGAAGGACTTCATGGCCACCAGCAGCGAGCACTCGCTGAAGAAGTACAGTGACAGTGCCGCGGAGTTTGAGAACTGGTACAAGATTGCGAGGGATTCGATCCGGGAATCCGAGCGGGAGAAGATGCTCGGCACGCTTCGTGAGGACATGAATACGTACCAGGGTTTGTTGAAAAAACTGGTGCAACTGAACGACGAGGCGCAGGGGGTGCTGGATTCTCAGATGAGGGTGGCGTTCGATCGTTCGAGCGAACTGCTGCACGAGATCAGCCGGACGGCGCGGGCGGACGGCGATCCGGAGGCGGCCGCTGCGGCGGCTGAACTGGAGATACAGATCGCGGAGGTCGAGTCGGCGATGTACTCGATCATTGTGTCACGGCAGTATGAGAAGCTCGAGTCGTTGAGCACGCGGAACGGTGTGATTCGTTCGGCGGTTGCGAAGCTGGAAAGTGAACTCCAGAACCCGAACCGGCGGGCGTGGCTGAAAGAGTCGCAGGCGGCGATCGAGTTCTGGCTCAAGGGATTGGCGCGGGTGACGCAGTTGAAGGAAGAGCAGGGCAAGACGATTGCGATGATGGACACAGTGGGCCCGAAGATGTGGGGCACGACCGAGGAGTTGATCGCCTCGCTGCAGCAGTCGAGAAGCGGCGTGCTCGAGAAGGAGCATGAGGCCATGACGATGTCAAAGACGCTCGTGGCGGTCATCTCGGCCTTTGCGGTGGGCGTGGCGGTGGTGCTGAGTTCGGTGCTGATCCGCGGGATTACCGTGCCGCTGGGGCGGGTGGTGGAGTCGCTGTCGGCGGTTGCGAACCGAGATCTGACGAGGCCGGCGCTGGCGATGAAGAGCAAGGACGAGATCGGCGTGCTGGCGGGAGCGACGGACCGGATGTCGTCGGCACTGAAGCAGATGGTTTCGGAGATCCAGGGCACGACGAACCAGATCGCGGCGGCGGCGACGGAGGTTGCGGCGAGCAGCGAGCAGTTGGCTTCGAGCGTGAAGAACAACGAGAACGCGGCGCAGCAGGTCTCCAGCGCGGTTTCGGAACTGGCGAGCAGTGTCAGCGAAGTTGCCACGAAGAGCGCCGAGGCGAGCGACGCGGCGCGTGAGTCGATGAAGCAGGCCGAGAGCGGGGGGAACATGGTGGCGAAGACGGTCATGCAGCTCGGCGACATCAACGGGCGGTTCAACGAGGTTGGCTCGGTGATCACGACCCTTGAGCAGCAGGGCGAGGAGGTCGGGCGGATCGTCCAGGTGATCCAGGACATCGCCGACCAGACGAACCTACTGGCGCTGAATGCCGCGATCGAGGCGGCGCGCGCGGGCGAGCACGGGCGCGGGTTCGCGGTCGTTGCCGACGAGGTCCGTAAGCTGGCGGAGCGGACGACGCAGGCGACCGGCGAGGTCAGCAAGACCATCGGCGGGATGAGCGAAGGGACGAAGAAGGCGGCGGAGGCGATGGTCGTGGGCCGGAAGACGGTCGATGAGGGTCGCGAGATGGGCGAGCAGACGGGCGACGCGGTGCGGAAGATCGTCGATGCGCAGAAGGAGGCCGAGAAGCGGGCTTCGTCGATCGCGGCGGCGACGCACCAGCAGTCGTCGGCGACGGAGGAGATCAGCCGGACGATCGAGCAGATGACCGGGTCGAACCGGGAATCGGCGAGTGCGGCGGATCAGGCGGCTGGTGCGGCGACGAGCCTTTCGACGCAGGCGGAGAGCCTGAAGCGGTTGGTAGGTCAGTTCCGGATCTGATCGCGATCGGTTTGATTGTGGTTGTTTGAGTTCTGATGAGACGCCGTGCGGAGACGTGCGGCGTTTCTCATTCTCGGCGGCGATGGAGGGGAAGGGTTGTGCGGTTACGTTGTGTAATCGGCGTTGACGCGGACGTACTCCGCGGAGAGGTCGCAGCCGGTGAAGTGCCACGCGCCGGGGCCTGTGCCCACGCGGAGGTGCATGGCGATGTGCTTGGCGCTCATGGCGGACTTGAGGTTCGGGCTCTTCAGCGCGTCGGGGTTCGGGCGGCCTTCGGTGAAGACGTGCACGGCGGCGTCGGGGTTGCCCGCGTCGGCGAGGCTCAGCGAGCAGTGGTTCGGGTCGAAGTCGACGCCGGCGTTGCCCGCGGCGGTGACGATGCGGCCCCAGTTCGGATCGCGGCCGTGGACGGCGCACTTGACCAGCGGGGAGTTGACCACTTCACGGGCGATCTGGCGAGCGTCGAGGTCGGAGCTTGCGCCCGCGACATAGACGGTGAAGATGCGGGTGGCGCCCTCGCCGTCGGAGACGATCTGGTTTGCGAGATCGGCGCAGACGGTGCGGAGGAGGTCGATAAACTGGTCGAACTGGCGTGTGCCGGGGCGGATGGGGGGCATCGAGCCTTCGGGGAGGATCGGTGCGGCGGGATCGACGGGGTGTGCGAGCCCGCTGCTGAGGCAGATGGCGGTGTCGCTGCACGAGGCGTGGTTGTCGACGCTGATGCGGTTGAAGCTCGCGTCGGCGGCGGAATCGAGGGCGAGTTGAAGTGTTGGCGTATCGATCGCGGCGTCGGTGGTGATGAAGACCAGCATGGTGGCGCTGGGGGCGACGGCGCGCGATGCGGAATCGAGCCTTGGGGCGATCATGCCCGCGCCCTTGCCGATGGCGCCGACCTTGACGAGGTGGCCTTCGATGACGGCCTCGGCACGGGCGTGCTTGGGGACCAGGTCGGTGGTCATGATCGCGCCCATCGCGGCGGTGTCGGCTTCGTTTCCTGTGCTCAGTGAGGAGACGAGCGCGGGGAGAGCCTTGACGATTTTGTCGGTGGGGAGGAGGCGGCCGATGATGCCGGTGGAACTGGGGATGACCTGCGCGGGCGAGAGGCCCAGATGAGCGGCGAGGGCGGTGCAGCAGGTCTGGGCATCGTCGATGCCTTGCTGGCCTGTGGCGGAGTTGGAGTTACCCGCGTTGATGAGCAGGGCGCGGGGGATGGGAGCGGGAGAGGTTGATGTGCTGCTGAGCAGGGCGTGGCGTACTCGCCGCCCGATGATGATCGGCGCGCCGACGAGGCGGTTCTGGGTGAAGACCATGGCACAGCCGGTGGCGTGGGGCCTTCGGTCGGCGGCTTCGCTGCGGGTGATGAGCGCGAGATCGGGCTTGCCGGAGGGTTTGAGGCCGGCGGTGGTGGCGGAGGCGGAGAAGCCGCGGGGCTGGGTGATGCTCATGGCAACGCAGAGGTTATTCACCCGGGAGGGGCAGGCGCGTGGGCTGATCGCCGGGGGGCAGCAGGTCACGGTCGATCTGATCGCGGCCGAGTCGGCGGACGAGGTTCTCGCCTCGGCGGTCCTTGCCCACGGGGGTGAGGGCGAAGCCGATGGTGGTTTCCTGGGTGATGTCGTTGTAGCCGACCTTGGCCGCGAGCACGACGGAGGGGAACTCACGGCTCAGACGGAAGCTGACGGTCTGCACGCGGCCCTTATCGGTATCGAAGGTGGCTTGTGTGCTGAGCGTGTAGGTGCTGGTGAGGCGGAAGTCTGCGCCCATCGCCAAGTAGGTGGCGTTCAGCGGGTTGAGGTAGCGCAGCTCGACGAAGGTGGTGAAGTCGCGGGAGTGCTCAATGGTGGCGCCGATGGTGCTGCGGGCCTGCTGGTTCAGGTCGAGGTCGTAGATGGTGTTGCCCGTGATGGCCAGGGCGTCGGTGAGCTTGTACGCGCCGTCGACGGTGACGTACTTGCCCAACGTGGAGTATTCCGGACGGTCGTCGAAGAAGCGCCCGAAGGGCGTGCGTCGGTCGGCGTCGTTGCTCGACCAGACGATGTCGGTGTTGAGTTTCAAAACGTCTTCGGAGCGGTAGCGCCCGGGCGCGCCGCGCATGGTCTGGAAGACCTGCTCAAGCCCGGCGCGGACGGCGGAACCTTCGTTGAGGGCTTCGACGCGTTGGTCGAAGGTGGGTAGTTCGAAGGCGCTGCGGTTTGCGCCGGCCGTCCACGCGGTGACGCTCGGCGTGATGATGTGGCGGAGGCGGTGGATGTCGAGGGCCTGGATATCCACCGAGTCGTAGACGCGTTGAACGGTTGTGCTGGCGCGGATGCCCGCGGCGCCCCACAGACGCACGTTGTCCTGGTTTGTTGGGCTGAAGGTGTCGAACTTTTTGTCCCAGGCGGTGGCGCGGCCGACGATGAAGGGGGTGATGTTGATGTCGTCGAACTTGAGATTCGCGGAGAGTTCCTGCCGCGTGTCGGCGCGCATGGTGTTGCGATCGGGGAAGCCGCGGGCGATGAGCGCACCTTCGAGGGATTGGTTGGGCGCGATGCCCAACGCGGCGCGGGCGGCGACGGGGTCGTCGAAGCCCAGCTCGGCGGCGGTTGGGCCGACGAAGTTCATGGCCATGCGTGATGCGCGGTACTCGCTGGACCAGATGAGCACGCCGGGGGCTTGGGTGGCGAAGAGGTCATCCCCCGCGCGGGCGTAGCGGATCTCAGGGAGTTTGCTGACGGTGTAGCCGGGGGTTTGCAGGAGGTACTGGTTCGCGGTGAAGTCGTTGAAGTTGTGGCGGCCTTCGAAGTTGAAGCTTGCCTGGCCTTCGATGGCGCGGAGGGCGATGGAGGAGACGTACTCGCGCCGGGTCTCGGCCTCGGTGGTGTAGTTCGCGTCGACGAAGGTTTCGTCGGAGATGTAGACGCCCTCGGTGAAGAGCGACCAGGTGTTGTTGATCAGCCAGCGGTTCTCGATATCGATGATGCCGCGGGTTTGACCGGTGCGGTCACGGCGGGCGCCGCTGGAAAGTTGGTCTGTGCCGCGATCTTCAGGGAGGAGGTAGGCGAAGGCGGAGCCGCGGAGAGAGGCGGTCTTCCATTCGCTATCGAGGCCCAGGCCCGCGCCGCGTTTGATCCAGCCGTCGAGGAGCAGATCGAGCTTGGTGTCGTCTTTGGGGTCAACGCCCAGCAGGCCGAAGAGATCCCAGCGGGTCTTCAGGCCGACGCCCGATGACGATGACGTTTCGACGCGCACGTCGCGGAGGGGGAAGCGTTCGAGATCGCCCGTGTAGCTGGGCCAGTAGAAGAAGGGCAGGCCGCCGGCACGGAGGGTCAGGTCGTCGCCCTTGATGACCGTGCGCGGCGGGCGGGATTCGCTGGCGCCTTCGCGGGTGATGGTGACCTGATCGGCGGCGAGGGAAAGCTGCGGCTCGAAGAACGCGCTGGCGCTGATCTTCACGCCCTGCGCGGTGATTTCGTTGGATGCGGCCTGGCTGATGGCCTTTGCGCGGACGTAGAGCGGGAGCTGGCGGCGGTCGTCGTAGGTCCAGAAGACGCCGTCGATGAGCATCGCTCGGTTGTTGCGGACGTCGTAATAGACCTGGTTGGCACGCTGGTTGAAGCGCCCGTCGGTGGCGACGACGTCGCCTTCGAGGTAGATGCCGCGGACTTTGTCGGCGGGGCTGCGGGCGAGGTCTTCCAGCGGACCGGGGTCCATGAAGATGACGGCGCGTTGTGCGGAGAGTTGCAGTGAGCGGCCGTTGCGCGGGTCGGAATACTGCACCACCGCGCCGCCGGTGACGACGAGGATGCGTTCGTTGTTGTCGGTGGTGAGGACGGGCTCGCCCGCGGCGATGGTGATGAACCCGCCGCGGGAGAACATGGGCGTGGGCTGGTCGGTGCGTTCGATGCGATCGGCGAGCGAGCCGGCGGTGGGATCAGCGATGCCGCGGGTGCGGGCGAGGGGAGATCCGGGCTCGAAGGGCTGGCTCATCCCGGGGATGACGATGCCCGAGACGCGGGGAAGGACGCCGAGGTTCTCGCCGGGAGGTGTGGGCAGGGGCGTGGGCCCGGCGTCGGCGGGTGAGGCGAGGGCGGTGAGGAAGCGAGCGAAGCGTGCCTCGCCCTCGTTCACCAGCGGGTCGCTGGGCTTGCGATTGAAGAGCGCGTCGGCGGAGATGGCGGGCTCGGCGGCGATGACGGCCGTGACGAGCAGACGGTCGCCCGACTGCTGCGTGCCGGCTTGGGACTTCGGATCACCGAGGCGGTCGAAGTACATCGCGAGTTGGTAGAGCCGGCCGCGGTCGGGGGTGTCGATCTGTTCAATCCAGACGACGGCGCGTGAGGCGCCGAAGCTGTAAATCCCGGTGTTGATGCGGACGTCGCCCTGCAGCAGCAGACGCTGCACGCGCCCGCCGAGGGTTGCGCCGGAGGCGGTGACGCCCGCGGGTTCTTCGGTCCAGGAGTAGACCTGTTGAGCGGCGAGCGTGAATGGGCCGGCCTGCGGGGCGATCTGGAACCGCAGCCCGCCGAAGTCTTTGCCCGAAAAGACGTCGCCGGATTGCGCGAGCGAAGGTGCGGAAAAACACCACGAGCACGAGAGCGCCAAAGCCCACGCGGCGAGCAAACGATGGCCCGTTCGCGACATGGGTGTGCGGGCGGCTGAACGGTCTGTGCGGTGCGTGGGCAAGGGCGCTCCGGGTAAAGGCTGAGCAGGGTACTCGTGCCCCGGCCTTTGAAGCGAGGATGCTACGAAAAAAGCCGATCAGGCACAAGCCGCAGCGGCGTGTGTGAAGAGCCCGTGACAACGCGTGAAAAGTGGGGGGATGGTCGCGAGGTGGAAGTTCGGACGAAGATGAGAGAACGTTCGACCGTTCGCCCTTCGCGCGAACGACGTGATCGAGCCAGATTATCGTGAGGCAAGCAGCAGGCGCTTGGCGCGGGCGATCAGCGTCGGCTCGTCGGTGCGGATGTAGACTCCCGAACCCGCGAACGAGCCGAGGTATTCGTAGCCCACGCTGGCGAGGAACTGTTGGATGCGCCGGGCTTCGTCGTCGAGTGAAGAGGCGTGCCCTTGTTCAACGAGCATGACCCGGGGCTTGTGCTTTGCGAAATCGAAACCTTGCAGCAGGTTCCACTCGCCACCTTCGACATCGATGGAGGCGAAGTCGATCGGCCCGGTGTGGAACGCGAGCGCCGAGCTGACGGGCGTCATGGGGACCTGAACGCTGCGGAAGCGCCGTGAGGCGGTGCCGGTGCGTGAGCCGTGCTCGGCGGCTCCCGCGACGTGGCTGAGCATGTCGCCGCCGAAGGTCTCGCCGGGCTTTGAGCGGTCGATGGCGATGTTGAAGGTGATCGAAGTGGGGCCGTTGATCGCGCCGAGGGCGGCGTGCAGGACCGTGCTCTTCGGGCGGTTGGTCTTGCACTGCGCGGCGCGGTCGGGGTTGGCTTCTACGAGCAGGCCTGTCCAGCCCAGATCCTCAAAGACGCTCGATACGCTGAAGCTCAGCCCGTCGTACGCGCCGACCTCGATGAAGAAGCCGGTGCGCTGACCTAGGAAGAGATCGAGCAGGAAGGCGTCCTCGCCAAACTGTGAGCGGAGCGTGGGCGTGCAGCCCGGGAAGTCCTTCGCGAGCTGCGATTCGTAGACGCGGGCCCGCAGGTACGTTGCCTGAGCCGCGGCGCTTTTGGCGATCTCTTCTGCACGGGCCGCCCGACGGCGGACGCGGTTCAGCCGCTTCGCGAGGCCGATGACGCCCGCACCGGCCGAGACGGCCAGAACGGTTCCGGTGATCGCGATGACCTGCGCAGCGTCCATCAGGGGGCGAGTGTACCCCGTTTGTTCGCGGCCCGCTCAGCACCGATGAACGAGTCGTTCCGGCGGCTTTTCTGCGTGCGAAATGAAAAAGGGCCGGGTTCGTTGTGCACGAACTCGGCCCCGGAGTCACCATCATTCCCACCCGTTCATCGTCGCGCCGTGAGCGCGACTTCACTCCGCACACCGATCGATTGCGCAATCAGGCAATTCACCGATCGGGCGTGCGGCGTTTGCCGGATCAGTGCTCGCCCGAGGCGTGCCCGGCGGCGGCGGGCGTGGTGTCGGGCTTCATCGCGTTCGCGTCGTGCTCTTTCGAAGCCGCGGCCGGGACGGTTGCCTTGGCATGCTCGTCAGCGCCGATGTTTTGGCGCATCGCCAGTGCGTCGAGCAGTTCGCTCTGCCAGGGGTGTTCGCCCAGCCACTGGACCTTGCCCGAGTTGATATCGCAGACCGCACCGACGACCTTCAGTTTGCCCTGCGCCACCATCGAGCGGACTTCCGGGCTGTTTTTCATCAGGTCGAAGACCGACTGCCAAACGTTCTCGCGGATCGCCAGGGTCATCAGTTCCTTCGCGTCGGCGTTGGGGTTGTTGCGTTTCACGCGATCAACCGCCGGCTGGATCTGCTTGACCAACGCCCGCACGCTGCCGTGAACTTCGGCGTTGGTCACCGCGGCCTGCACCGCGCCGCACTTGCTGTGCCCCATGACCACCAGCAGCGGGGTCTTCAGGTGACCCACGCCGTACTCAACGGTGCCGGTCTCGGAGGTACCCATGACGTTGCCCGCGACGCGGACGACAAAGACATCGCCGATGCCGCGGTCGAAGATCCGTTCAACCGGCAAGCGCGAATCAGCGCACGTCACGACGGTGACAAAGGGTTTTTGCCCCGCGTCGGCAACATCGGAGCGGCGCTCGGGGCTGGTGTTCGGCGCGGTGGCCGCCCCGTCGACCCAGCGCTGGTTCCCCTCGGTGAGCATCGTGATGATCTCGTCGATGTTCTGGGGTGACTCGAACTCCGCCGCCGGGGCAGGCTTGGCCTCTTTCGATGTCTTCGCGCCGGGCTTCGCGTCTTTCGCGTCCTTCGACTCTTTGGTGTCTTTGTTGGCCTTCGCGTCCTTGGCGTCGGCCTGGTCGTTGGTGCCGTCTTTCGCCGAGGCCTTCTCATCGCCGCTGGCGTTGGCGTTCGGCGCGGACTTCGAGCCCGACGACTTCGACGCGGACTTCGACTCCGAGCCCGTGGTGGTCAGCGTCGTCGTGCCCCGCGAAGGAGCGGCATTTTCCTTCGTGCCCTTCGACGCGGGTGCGGCGGGCTTCGCCGAGGGGGCCGGCGTCGGTTCGCTGTGCGCCGGCGAGGCCGCCCAGACCGCCAGCGGGGCCGAGAGACCGCACGCAATCACCATCAAAGTCGCAAGTCGGCGAGAGTTCAAACGCTGTGCCATGATCCGTCTCCAGTTGGTAAGCAACACGCCGCGAAAGCACAAACTGCGGCCTGATTGGTATCGAACCCTTCGGTTGCGTGGTGATGCCCCGGTGCGCACGGCTCCGCAATATCCCCCAGTTTCGTGTGCATGGCGTACACATCGCACGCGTTGCATCGCATGGAACGACTGTTCCGCCTAGGCGGTCTGGAACGATTGCAACGCCTGTGAGGCAGTTGGCACCGATCAGATGCCGATCCTCAGCGTGAGCTAAAGTTACGCGATGCTCGACGATCTTCGCGAAGCCCGCCGCCTGCTTGATCTGGTCATCAACGACACCGACCTGAACGCTCGTGCCCTGCGTGCGGGCGAGGCGATGATCGCCGCGCTGCGTACGGGGAAGAAGATCCTCATCTGCGGCAACGGCGGGTCGTCCTGCGATGCCGCTCACTTTGCCGAGGAACTCACCGGTCGCTTCCGTGCCGATCGCAAACCCCTCGCCGCCATCGCGTGCACCGATTTCGGGCACATCACCTGCACCGCGAACGACTACGGCTTTGACCACATCTTCTCCCGATGGGTCGAGGCCCTCACCCGCGAAGGTGACTGCCTCATCGTCCTCTCCACCAGCGGCAACTCGCTCAACATCGCCCGCGCGGTCGACGTCGCCAAGGCCCTCAACGTCACGACCATCGCCCTGCTGGGCAAAGACGGCGGGCGCGTCAAGGGCACCTGCGATCACGAGCTGATCTTCCCCGGCGCTACCAGCGACCGCATTCAAGAGTTGCACATGCTCGCGCTGCACGCCTGGTGCCTGCAGATCGAACGCGCACTGGCGTGAGTTGCTCGGTGCCGCGGCGCTCCGCACCCCCCACGCCCGCCCCCCACCCCCCACGCCCACAATAACTCAACCCACCGGCCAAACGCCGCGGTACACCTCAACGCACGGCCCGTGCATCCGCACGCGCCCGTCGCGCTCGTCCCAACGGATCGTCAACCGCCCGCCCGGCAGATCGATCTCGGCTTCACGCTCAAGCCGCCCCGTCAACACACCCGCCACGAGCACCGCGCACGCGCCGCTGCCGCAGGCAAGCGTCGGCCCGCTGCCGCGTTCCCATGACCAGAGCCTCGCGTGTGTCTTTGTGTGTACGCGCACGATGTGCATGTTCGTCCGCTGCGGAAAGGCCTCGTGACGCTCGATCATCGGCCCGACGCGTGCGTTCAGCGCCGCGCACTCCTCGTCGCTCATCACCGCCCCGCCCTCAATCAGTCTCGTCTGTGGCACAAACACCACCGCGTGCGGATTGCCCATCGAAACCAGCGTTGCCTCAACATCCACGCCGTTGACCGAAAGCACAACCGTCGCGGGCGTGGCGGTTGGCCGTAGTTTGCTCGCCAGCGCCGGGATGCGCTCCAGCTCGATCATCGGCGTGCCCATGTCCACCGTCGCGTGCGTCACCAGGCCGTTTTCAAACGTGCGATCCACAACCGCAACGCCCGCGCCGGTCTGGATTCGTAGTGGATCGGTCCGCAAGCCCAGCACGTCCCCCGCGAGTTTCGCGACGCAGCGCAGACCGTTGCCGCAGGTCGCCGACTGCGATCCGTCGGCATTGAACATGATCATCCGCACGTGGGCATCAACGCCCTTCTCCGCTTGCGCGACGACGATCAGCCCGTCGCTACCGACGCCCGTGTGCCGGGGCGAGACGGCCCGGCTCAACGCCGGCAGATCGAGCGAAAGCAAGCTCGGGTCGCTCACCGCGTCGAGGTAGACGTAGTCGTTGCCGCAGCCGTGCATCTTGATGAAGGGGATGTGCCGCACGGAGAGAGGGTAAGCCGCGATGTTCGCCGGTTCACGCGCCGATGGAGAGACGCACGGTCCACAGCACCGCCGCGATAACCATCACCACCAGCCCCGCACGCTTGATGCGGTTGCAGACGCGATCGATCGGCAGCGAATCGACGCTCTGCAGTTCGATCAGCACGAGGTTCTCCATGCGTCGGCGCATCGAGCCGTGCCGAAAGCTGAAGCGGCCAAGCGGGATGTGGTTGAGCTTGCTGACCATGTCGAGCGCACCGATCATCGCGCTCACCGCCCGCGTGTGCACCAGCCCCGCCGGTCGATCAAAGACCTCGTCCACCGGCGTCGGCTCGGCCGGGTCGGGCTCGCTCAGCAGCTTCGCCGCGTACGCGTCCGCCTGCCACTCAAACCGCCTGCTGACAAACCCGAAGACAAGGGCCGTCGTCCCCAGCATCACCGTGACCAGGCCCAGTTCAATCACACTCACCGGGTCCTGTTCTGAGAGCTTCAGGGGCAAAAGCGCAAACTCGCCGATCACCGAGAGCAGCGCCAGCGTCGAGAAGGCCACCAACGCCAGCCACGGAATGTGCCGGAGTTTCACGTGCGCGATCTCGTGCGCCAGCACCGCCCGCACCTGATCCAGCGGCAGCATCTCCAGCAGCGCATCGGTGAGCAGGATGTGCCGGGCACGCCCGACCACGCCGATCACCGCGCCGTTGATCGATGTGCCGTCGGTCCGCCACATGAGGATGTCGCGGACCTTCACCCCGCTCTGCTTGCACATGCGCAGCAACGCCTCGGCGGTGGTTCCCTCACGCAGCGGCACCGTGTCCCACAGATACCGCACCGCGATGGGCAGCAGCAGCACGATCAGGATCACCGTGATCGCCTGCACGCCCGTGTGCGTCCACTGCGCCGCGTCGGGCTGTTCAAGCCAAGCGCCGAGGCGCTGCAACCACGCCGCACCTTCGTTCGCGCGGTGCAGGTTCACCAGTTTGCGCGTGACGATCGTGGAGACTTCGCTGACGCAGACCGCCGCGAGCACGGGCACCGCCACCAGCAGCACCTGATGCCGAAACTGCATGAACACAAACCGCACCCGCCCCGCGGGCGGGTGATACGTCGCGCCGCGATCGAGCGCGCCGATCAGCCCCGCCTCACGCAATCGCACATCGATCGGATACGTCGCCCACCACGCCGAGGCCATCACCGCCAGCGGCGGCAGCGTCACCAGCACCTCGTCCAGCAGCACGAGATCACCCACCGCCGCCCGCACGGCGCTGAGCGTCCCCAGCCCGAAGACGCCCCACGCGTGCAGCGCCAGCCCAACCCATCGGCACACCAGGTTCGTGTTGTCCAAGCGAAGCACCGCCCTCCACGACCCCGTGGCTTCGAGCTGCTTCTCGCTGACCACGCCGACGATCTGCTGCACGACGATCAGCGCGCCGAAAGGCCCCAGCGCCAGCAGCCACTGCGCGAACGACAGCGACGGAGCGTGCCCGTTACCGGCGTGACCACCGCCCGCGCCACCGCTCAGCGAATCCGCCGAGAGCACCACCGCGAAGATCGCCATGACCAGAAAACTGCCCATCGTTGTGCTTCACGCCGTGGTCGCCGCGCGTCGAGCGAGGTCCTGCGCCCGTTCAGTTCGCCTTGAACTCCCCAAGGTCCAGCGCCATCCCGCCCGCCTGGTAATAGTCCACATTGAACCGCTTCTCGCCCAGCGGCGTGATCACCAGGCACGCCCGCCCCTGATCACGCGCGAACTCGTTATCACCCGGGCCCGGGCCCGCGTAGTCACGGTTGTTGATCCGCTGCGCGTGCATGTGGAAGTGGGCCAGCGCCGTCGGCGCACTCGCGAACATCTCTTCGGGCGCGACATAGCGATCATCGCCGCGACGTGCTGTGGCACGGGGCGGGTACAGCACGGGGCGATACGTCCCCGCTCCGCGAAGCTCAAAGAGCCCGCCCAGCTCCGTGGTCGTGTCCTTCATGTCGCGCTGGATATGCCCCCACAGTTCGCTGACGGTGTCGCTGTCGCGCAGTTGGTCGTCGATGACGAGGATCGTCAGCAGATCTCCCCAGGTGAACTTCTCCGCTTGATCGCTGAGTGACTCGCTCCCCCAGCTCTGCCCGTTGTCCTGCGTGCCGGTGCGCATCGTGTGCTTGCGCGGTTCGAGCTTGCCGCGCAGCTCGCTGAGCAGCGCGGCGCGCGTGGCTTTCAGCCGCGGGTCGTTGCTCACGCTCGCCGCACGCAGAGCCTCGAGGTTCCGCATCGCCAAACCCTTGACCTGCTCACCATTCAGGCCGCCCACGGCCGAAGCCGTCTGCTGCCACCACTCGCGTCGGGCCTTGCCATCACTCCCGCTCGCCCCCGTCGCGGGCGCGGGCGCGTCGAATCGCCTCAGCTCGCTCAGCCACGTCATCTGGTTCGCCGTCAGGGGCACAACCTTCAGTTCATTCACCGCCGCCCGAAGATCGTTCACCAGCTTGTCGTCGTTCCCTGACGGCGCGGTGAGCGACGCGTCGCTGAGCATCGCCAATCGCTGGCTCCCGTCCGGATCAAGCCGCGTGAGGATCTCCCACGCCGCCGAGCGCGAAGCCTCGAGCCGCTGCCGCGTCGTCCCCTCGCTCTCCTTTGGCGGCGGCGTGACAAAGACCCTGAACAGCACCCTCGTCACCGGCTCGCCCGGGAAGAGGTTCATCAGCGCCCGCCGCTCCGCGCGCTCGGTGTCGAGTCGCCCGTTGGGCCTCGCCCACGCCCGCACCAGCGCCGGCGCTGCCTCGGTCCACTTATTCGCCCCGATCGCGTCGCTGATGAACTCGTTCATCTCGATCGAAGGCTCGGGGGGCAGCATGAGCGCGAACATCTGCCGCGTGTCCGCCTGGTTCACGTCCGCCTTGTCGCTGAGCAGGATCTCCATCGCCTTTAGGCGCATGTTCAGGTCGATCGATGCCCGCCAGGCGATGCTCTTGAGCTGTTCGCGCGTCCCCGCCCGGTCCGCCTGCCCCTGATCCCACAGATCCTGCAGCGCCTGCACACGCTGGCGCGAGGTGAGCTTCTCGTTCTTGATCCGTTCCGAGGGCGTTTGCACCACCTCGGACTTCGATCCTCCCCCCGAGGCGCACGCACCCGCGAGCGACACAAGGCTCAAGGCCGAGCAAATGCCCAGCGCAACAACCAACCATTGACCCCGACCCGACCGTGTGCGCGAACCAGCGTGTGATTTCAGCATGGGAAAGCAGTCTATCCCCCGCGCACCCAACGAAGAACCTCCCGGTCCATTCCGCCCCGCCCGGCTACCATTGCCTGTAGCCAAGCCGGACGCGCCGCATGCCCAACCCCCAAGGCCAACCCATGAGCACCCAAGCCGCCGCACCGACCCAGCAAGGCCCCGACGGTGCCGTGCGCGAGAAGGTCGCCAAGATCATCCAGCTCATCCGACCCGCCGTGCAATCCGACGGCGGCGACATCGAACTCGTCGGCATCACCCACGCGGGCGAAGTTCAGATCCGCCTCCACGGCGCGTGCGTCGGCTGCCCTTCATCTTCTATAACATTGAAAACCGGGATCGAACGCAACCTCAAGCAGCACGTGCCGGAAGTTTCGGCCGTCGTGGCCGTTGATTGAGAAGATGGGGAAATCTGCCTTGAATCTCCGCGAAGATTGATCGAACGTCCGTGATCGTGCGGGATTCTTTGTGGCGGACGGGTGGTGGATAAACGGTGCGTCGTGCGAGCTTGTGCACGATCCGCACACGAGCCGTACACAATCTTCGGGCATGGGGCTTTTGATTTCGCGATGGGGGGGTATATTCGCAGCGACGGCGTATCGTCGCCACGCGGTTTTCGCGTCGGGGACAGGAGGTCCGAGTCATGTTGGTCATCACCAGGCGGGAAGGGGAAGAAATCGTCATCGGCGATCCGAAG
Organism: Phycisphaerales bacterium; assembly: GCA_016741915.1. GTDB lineage: Bacteria > Planctomycetota > Phycisphaerae > Phycisphaerales > UBA1924 > JACVCS01. Next base: position 18,874 of record JACVCS010000016.1, read on the forward strand.
AACCCCATCGGGGTTGTTCGCATTGCTTCGATCCGAGGCGACCGCGTCCGCGTCGCCCTCGACTTCCCGCGCGAGGTGCAGGTCCACCGCCGGGAGATCGCCGACCAGATCGGCGGCACCGCCCCGGACTCCGCGAACGCCGAGGCCTCACCCGCAACCGGATCCAACGGCGCTATCGCGAGCGCGAACCTGAACGACCAGATCGTCACCCGCGACGTGATCGGCTCGATCAAGCCCAAAATCGCCGCCGGTCGGTGAGTTCGTTGGTTCCTTGATCCGCGCCGCGATGGCCCGCAAGTTCGAAAAAACTTGACAATCACGAGCAAAAACGAACAGGCCCGAGCGTGACGCCCGGGCCTGTTTTCATTTCTGTGTCGATTCGATCTCAGCAATCGGGGACGATCACTCGGGCTTGCCGCCGGACATGTCGTAGACCCAGCAGTCGCCGTCACGCTTCCAGTCGAGGACTTCGCCCGGGGCGAAGAAGAGCTTCAGCTCGCGCTCGGCGGCCTCGGGGCTGTCGCTGCCGTGGATCAGGTTGAAGGAGTTGCTGACGCCGAAGTCACCGCGGATGGTCCCGGCGGCGGCCTTGGACCCGAAGGTCGCGCCCATCATCGATCGGGCGATCTCGATGGCCTTGTTGCCACGCAGGGCCAGCACGAGCACAGGCGATGAGGTCATGAACTTCACCAGCCCGGCATAGAAGGGCTTGGACTTGTGCGCCTCGTAGTGCGTCGAAGCGAGCTGGTCGCTGATCTTCATCAGCTTGGCGCCGACAACCTGCAGGCCCTTGTTCTCAAAGCGGGTGAGAATCTGCCCCATGATGCCACGCTGAACGGCGTCGGGCTTGAGGATGATCAGGGTCGTTTCCATGTCTTTGCTCCCAAAAGTCGTGAACTGATTGGATTCTGATCGGATCCTGCGAGCATTCTCGCGGATGGGGCCAAGGATAGGCAAGGCCGCCGAACCGGGCTTTGGTTGCGTGCGTTTCCGCGTTCGTTCGTCGTTGCCCCTTGATTCGAGGCTTTTTTGTGACAAATCGGGAGATTTGCGGACACGTCCGAAAACTGGTGTATCTTTCGCCCGGAGTGTCACCCGCGATCGCGGGCGTTTCTTTCTCGTTTGGGAGGATTTGAAGATGAAAACGACTTTGGCCTTTGTGTGCGCTGCGGCTCTGTCTCAGGTCGCTTTCGCGCAGTCTGTCGTCAACGGCGACTTCTCGCTGGAAGTGCCCGGCAACTCCACCGGCAACGGTTGGACCGGGTTCTCGAACGACGGCGCGGGCGGTTGGCGGAGCAGCGGGGGCAACCCCGGCGGCTACTTCATCATGAACGATGGCGGTGCCAGCGCCACCGATCCGTCGATCTCGCAGACGATCAACGGTTTTGTCCCCGGTGGTCTGTATCGCCTCACCGGCGACTTCGCCTCGTGGATCGTCAGCAACGCGCCGTTCGGTGGCGCTTCGTTCGCCGTGGACATCAACGGCACGCAGGTTTTCACGGGTCTTGCCGGCACGCTGCAGGAGTGGCGGTCGTTCCAGGTCGACTTCACCGCGCCGGACACCGGGATCGTGACGATCCGCTTCCGTGCGGAGATCAACGGCACGGACAATGACTTCGCGATCGACAACATCGCGGTGGCCGCGATTCCCACACCCGCGACGGGTGCCGGTCTGCTGGGCTTGTCGCTGCTGGCGATGGGTCGCCGTAGGCGCTGAGCGACGGTTCGCGGGTGCGAACGCTTTCCGACATGTCAACTTCCACTCCGCCCGTTGCTTGCGACGGGCGGTTTTCTGTTGCAAGGTCGGTGTCGGATTTGAACGCTACTAAACGCCCTGGTCCAGCCGCTCGATCAGTTGTGCTCGGCGTTCGTGCATGGCCTTGAGCTCGGCGGGTGGTACGCGGTCGAGGTTTTTGAGCATCATGCTCATGCGTGGGTTTCGGTTGAACTCCGCCCTGTGCTGATCGAGGAACGTCCAGAAGAGGGTGTTGAAGGGGCAGGCCCGTTCGCCCAGGCGTAGTTTCGGGTCATAAGCGCACCCGGCGCAGGCGTCGGTCATGCGGTCGATGTACGCCGCGGTTGAGACGTAGGGCTTGGTGCCCATCGTCGCACCGTCGGCGTGCAGGGCCATGCCGATGACGTTCGGCGCCATGACCCAGTCGTGGCTGTCGATGAACATCGACAGGAACCAGTCGTTGACGGCGTTGGGCTCAAGCCCCGCGAGGGCGGCGAAGTTTCCCAGCACCATGAGCCGCTGGATGTGGTGGTTGTAGGCGGTGTCGATTGCCTGCTTCACGCACCTGCGCACGCAGTTCATCTTCGTTCTGGCGGTCCAGAAAAACTCGGGCAGGGGCACGCTTGCGTTCAGGGCGTTGCGCTGCAGATACTCGGGCATGAACGACCAGTAGATGCCGAAGACGTACTCGCGCCAGCCCAGAATCTGTCGGATGAACCCCTCGACGCAGTTCAGCGGCGCGTGCCCCTGCTGGTGGGCTTTCTCGGCGGCTTTGATGATTTCCATCGGCGTGAGCAGACCCAGATTCAGCGGGGCCGAGATCAGCGCGTGGTCCATCGTCGGATGGCTTGCGAGCATGACGTCCTGGTAATCGCCAAACCGCGGCAGGCGGTGCTCGACAAAGTGCTTCAGCACCTTCAACGCCTGCTCACGCGTGACGGGCAGATCGAACGATTCAATCTCGAACGCGCCGGGGTGTTTCGGAAAATGGCGTTGCACGTCGCGGTGCGCGGCTTGGGTGATCTCGTTGGCTTGAAAGCCCGGTCGCTTGGGGGCGAAGAGCTTTTCGCTGAGTTCGCGAGCCGCGGCTTTGGCGGTCTTGCGGTTCTCCTTGTCGAAGTTCCACGCACCGCCCACGGGCTCTTCGCCCTGCATCAGCACGTTGTGCTCGCGGCGCATGCGCCGGTAGAAGTGCTCCATCACGGGGGACTTGAGCTTGGTTGCCCAGGCTTTGAACAACCGCCGATCGGTGAGCATGAGCCCGCGGGGCTCGATGATGATCTCGATATCGAGCAGCGCCGGCAGCGTCTGCACCCAAGCCAGCGTGTGATGGTCGTTCGGGTCGGTCAGCAGGAGCGTGCGTTGACCGGTGCGTTTCTTCCAGTCACGAATGGCCGAGAGCGAATCGCGGTACGGCGAATCGCCCAGCGTGTACTGATGCACCTCGCGGCCGGACTCGCGGAGGCGCTGGGCAAAGTGCCGCTGCGCGGAGACGATGTACGTCAATCGACGGTGATGGAACGGCAGTGCCGCGAAGGTCTTGCGTGATTCAATGATGAGCACCGGCGCGTGGGGATGATCTTTCAACAGCGGCAGGTCTTCGCTGAGGTGATCTTCGAGCAGCCAGACGGTTGCGGGCCGCTCACTCAGGCCGGGCTTGGTCGTCGTGTTGCGTCGTGCCATCGGTGTGAGCGTATGCGGAGATGGGACGTTCGTGCGAGCGCATGCCGAGGGCGCGGGTTCTACGAACTCGGTACGCTGCACATATGCGCATCGGTGTGGTCGGCTGCGGCACGGCGGGACAGGCGGCGGCGATCCATCTCGCCCGCGCCGGTCACCACGTCACCGTCTTCGAACGCACGCCAACCCTCGGCCCGGTTGGCGCGGGGATCCTTCTTCAACCGACGGGGTTGCGCGTGCTCAACGAGCTCGGCGTCGGCGATGAGATCGCTCGGCTCTCGTCGCCCGTGCACCGCCTGTCAGGGCTGAACCAGCGTGGACGCACGGTGCTCGATGTGCGGTACAGCGACCGCGAGCCGGGGCTCTTCGGGTTGGGCGTGCACCGAGGTTCGCTCTTCTCCACGCTGCTCGATCGCATGAACCAACTGCGGATCGAGATTTGGACTGACGTTGACGTTCGCTCGTATACGCAGCCGCGGCGCGGGGTGGTTGAAATCTTCGACGACGCGCAACGCTCGCTCGGACACTTCGAGCTGGTCATCATCGGCGACGGCGCACGCTCGTCGCTGCGGGCTCAGTCGGGGTTGGTGCGGCGGGCCACGCGGTATCCGTGGGGGGCGATGTGGTTTGTCGCGACTGACCCTGACGAACAGTTCTCGGGTGTCCTGCAGCAGTACTACCACGGCACCAGGGGCATGGTCGGCTTTCTGCCCTCCGGGCGATCGGCGGTCGATTCGCCCAGCACCGTGAGTGTTTTTCTTTCGGTGCGAATCGACGAGGCGGGGGTGATCCGTCAGCGCGGGCTGGGTGAGTTTGCTCGCCGTGTTCGTGCGCTCACCGACCGGGCCGAGACGGTGCTGAGCCAGATCAGCGACATCGCGCAGGTGATCACGGCGAGCTATCACGACGTGGTTTTGAGCCGAGTGTTCGATGGGCGGGTGGTCTTTCTGGGTGATGCGGCCCACGCGATGAGCCCTCAGCTTGGTCAGGGTGCAAACCTGGCGCTGATGGACGCGAGCGAACTGGCGAAGCAGCTTGCCGAGGTGAGCGATGTGGATGTGGCGATCGAACGCTATGACCGTGCCCGGCGGGCGAACGTGCGGTATTACCAGCGGGTTTCGCGGTGGTTGACCCCGGTCTTTCAGTCGGGGTTGACGCCTGTGGGCGTGGTGCGTGATGCGCTCATGGGCCCGATGAGCCGAGCGCCGATCTTCAGATCGCTGATGCTCGACAGCTTGGTGGGGATCAAGACGGGGTTGATGCCTTGGTCGGTCATGCGCTGAGCTTGCCGACGAGCTCGCCCAGAGCCTTGATGTTCTTCGCACCGGCGATCTTCTCGATCGTCGCGGGTTCGACGGCGAGCTTCTCCATGTACTCGCGGGCGCGGGCCCAGAGTTTGCCCGCGGCTTTCTCGTCGGTGCAGATCGCCAAATCGCTGGTGATTTCCAGAAGTTTGGTCACGTGGATGCCGCCTTTGTGCTCGTAGAACCGGCGGACGATGCCCTGCTGGTACTTGCTGAGGTGCTGGCCTTTGGCCATGGTGAGTCGCTCCGATCGATGGTCCGTCATTGAGACGCGCAAACAAAAAACCCCGGCCGACTGTTCGTCAACCGGGGGAGCGTATTCAGGAAACAAGCACGTTCAACGCTTCTTGCCCGCGGGTTTGGTCATTGCTTTGACTTCTGCCCGTGCGCCGTTGAGCTTGGTGGTTGAGCCGTTCTTCTTCGCGTGCCCGTTGCTGCCGTTGGCGTGCACGCCGTTGGAGCTCGCTTGTGCGGGAGCGGTGGCCGGTGCCGGCGGATTCGGCGCCCACGTGTTCGCACCGCTCCCCGCGGCGGGCGCGGTGGGCGAGAGTGCGAAGGCCGGCGGGCGGTTGTCGCCGCCGAAGTCGACCATCTCGCCGAACTTGGCCTTGATCTTCTTGCCCTTGATCTTGCCCTGCACGAAGTTGCCGCCGACGGGCTGGTTGGCCTTCAGGCGCGGGAAGTGCTCACCCTCCCATGAGGCGGGGTATTTGATGTCTTCGAGTTCCAGGGCCGCCTTGGTGGGGAAGAGCGGGCGGAAGGTGTCGCACATCACCGCGAGCTCGCCCGTGTAGGCGTGCTGCATGGAGGCTTCGATCGTGCCGGGGTGCGGGCCGTGGGGGATGCCCTGCGGGTGGAGCGTGAGCGAGCCGACCTCTATGCCCTTGCGCGAGCCGAAGTTGCCCTCGACGTAGTAGAGGACTTCGTCGCTGTCGATATTGCTGTGGTTGTACGGCACCTTGATCGCGTGCGGGTGCCAGTCGAGCATGCGCGGGCAGAACGAACAGATCACGAAGTTGTGCGCCTCGAAGGTCTGATGGATCGGCGGGGGCATGTGCAGCTTGCCGGTGATGGGGGCGAAGTCTTCGATGTTGAAGATGTAGGGGTAATAGCAGCCGTCCCAACCGATGATGTCCAGCGGGTGGTAGTGGAAGACGTACGAGTGCATGCGGTCGCGGGCTTTGACGCGGACTTCGAACTCGCCGTACTGCTCGACGAACATGGGCATGCCGCTCTCGGGCTCGTTGACGGGCAGGCGGAGGTCGCGCTCGCAGTATGGCGCGTGCTCAAGGAACTGACCGGTGGCTTTGCTGACGTATCGCGGCGGCGGAGCGATGTGGCTCCCGTTGGTCGTCTCGATGAGCAGGTACTTGCCCAGCGGCATCTGCTCGCGGGTCCAGTTCTCCGGTGCGCCGGCGGGTCGCCAGGCGTCGTCGCCCTTGCCCTTCTTGGATTTGTTTTTCGTCTTGCCGCTGAAGATCTCCTCGGCTGTTGCACCGGGCTCGTCCCAGGTCATTTTGTAGATGATGCCCTTGGGGATGATGATGTAGTCCTTGGGCCCGAAGCGCAGTGCCCCGAGCATCGTGTGGCAGACGCCCGAGCCGAAGTGGACGAAGATGCACTCATCGCCCTGCCCGTTCTTGTAGAAGTAGTCCATCTGCTCGACGGGCTTGCACACGGCCATTTCGACGTCGCTGTTGCCGAAGAGCACCACGCGTCCGGAGATGGTGTCGCCGTGGGGCTTGACGCCCTGCGCGGCGCGGGTCCCCTGGGGGGCGAAGCCGTTCATGCCCATGCCGCTTTTGACGTGGCGCATGCGCATGGTGTCGACTTCGACGAACTCGGCCTTGGTGGAGTAGAGGGTCTTCCAGCCGTAGACCTGCGTGGGCGGGTTGATGTGGTACATCGTGCTGGAGGGCCCGACGAACCCTTCGGTGCCGAAGAGCTCTTCGGAGTAGAGGACGCCGTCGGGTCGACGGAACTGCACGTGGCGCTTTTTCGGGAGCGTGCCGAGTCGGTAATAGTGAGCCATGGTGGATCTCCAGAAGCCGTCAACCCCCGCCGCGACCCCACGTGAATTCCCGACAACCCGCCCCCGACCCTGACAGTTTAGTCAGGGATGGAGTAAGGGTGGTGAAGATGCGGCGAGGGAGGTGGCTGAGGTGAGAGCTTGATTGGGGGGTAGAAACGGGTATGCGGGCGACGACGTGGGAACGACTTCGTCGCGATCGCCATTGAAAAACACCGATCGTCGAAAGACGATCGGTGGCACGGGTTCCGGAAGGCTTGATTGAGATTGATCGATCAGCGGGCCGAGCGCTTGGTCTTTTTCTTGGACTTGGCGGGTGGCTTTTTGCTGGCGGCGGGCTTGGGCTTTTTCGAGGTCTTTTGGGCCTTTGGCTTGGTTGCCTTGGGTCGTGATTGGGCTTTGGGCTTCGCGGCGGATTTCTTGGCGGGGGACTTTTTCGCCGCGGGCTTGGGCTTGGCCGATTTCTTACTCGCGACGGGCTTGGCTGGTTTGGTCGTTGGCTTGGTTGATGCCGTCGGTGCCGGGCGTTTGGGGGATTTGGCCGGGCTTTCGGCCTTCGGCGTGCTGACGCCTTCCCACGTTTTCTCGGCGCGGTTGAGGATCGACCAGAGCTTTTCCAGCAGGTCGTGCGTGCCCATTCGAGCGGCGGCGGAGAGGCCCAGCACTTCGACCTCGGCGCCGAGTTTCAGATCCTTGCGGAGGGCCTTGACGGCGGCCTCGCGTTCTTCGTTGGTTTGGAAGAGGTCGAGCTTGTTCAGGACGATGAGCTCTTCGCGTTCGGCGAGGACCGGGGAGTAGTTGAAGAGTTCCTGACGGATGATGCGGTAGTTCTCGGCCGGGGTGCCTTCGGGGGGCATGACGTCGAGGAGGTGAACGAGGACGCGGGTGCGTTCGACGTGTTTGAGGAAGTCGAGGCCGAGGCCTGTGCCTTGGCTGGCGCCTTCGATGAGGCCCGGGATGTCGGCGATGACGAGGCGGCGGGTGGGGTCGAGTTCGGCGACGCCGAGCTGTGGGGCGAGGGTGGTGAAGGGGTACGCGGCGATCTTGGGGTTTGCGCGGGTGAGAGCGGCGAGCAGCGTGCTCTTGCCGGCGTTGGGCATGCCCAGGAGCCCCACGTCGGCGAGGAGTTTGAGTTCGAGCTTGAGTTGTTTTTCTTCGCCCGGGAAGCCTGGGTGGGCGTGGGTGGGGGCTTGGTGGACGGCGTTTTTGTAGTGTTCGTTGCCGAAGCCGCCGTTGCCGCCTTTGGCGACGATGAAGCGTTGTTCGGGCTTCATGTCGACGATGAGTTCACCGGTGAGGTTGTCGGTGACGATGGTGCCGGCGGGGACTTTGATGACGCAGTCGCGCCCGTCGGAGCCGTGCATTTGCTTTTTGAGGCCGTTGCCACCGGGCTCGGCTTCCCAGTCGGGGCGACCCCGGAAATCGAGGAGTGTGTTCATGCCTGAGTCGGCGACGAGGACGACGTCACCGCCGCGGCCGCCGTCGCCGCCTTCTGGGCCGCCCTTGGGCTCGTATTTTTGACGACGGAACTTGACGGCTCCGGAGCCGCCGTGACCTGCTTTGACGGTGATGACTGCGCTATCGACGAACATGATGGAGGGAATATAGACGGTGGAGGAGGTGGGGTCGTGGGTTGATCGGTGAAAGGGGAGGAGATTGCGAAGGTTTGCTGGGCGGGGCATATCCTCGCGCATGAGCACGAACACGAGCGGGAATGGCGTTGCGGCACTGCCTTTGAGCGTGGATGCGGAGATGGTGGCGACGGTGACGCTGGAGCCCAATCAGGGTGTGATGTGCATTTTGGATGAGGGACTGATCAGGCGGATCGATGTGACGCTGCGGGGGCTGAAGGGACGGAGTGATCTGCGGGGGTTGATTTTGGCGTCGGGCTCGCCGCGGGTGTTTGTGGCGGGTGCGGATTTGAAGTCGATCGTGGCGATGAGCCATGCGGAGCTGGAGGCGTATCTGGCGTTTGGGCAGCGGGTGTTTGGGCTTTTGTGCGATTTGCCGATGCCGACGGTTGCGGCGATCAACGGCGCGGTGCTCGGGGGCGGGTTGGAGTTGGCGATGCACTGCGACGGGCTGGTGGCGCTGCGGGGGCAGGTGGTGCCTGGGAAGGACGGCGGACCGGCGGTGGTGAAGGGGTATCCGATCGGGTTGCCCGAGGCGGGGCTGAAGATCTGTCCGGGTTGGGGCGGGACGAATCTGCTGCCGGCGAGATTGAAGGACCCGGCGGAGGGGATCGCGCGGACGTGCAGCGGGCAGACGTGGATGATCGATCAGGTGGAGACTTCGGGCGGGGCGGGGCTGGTCGATGAGTTTGTTCCGGCGGAGGGTGGGCAGGCGGAACTGCTCAAGGCGGCGAAGGGGTGGCTGCTGCGCAATGCGACGGTGCACGCGAAGCGGCGCGATGGGAAGCCCTTGAAGTGGATCGGGCGCAGCGAGGTGATCAACACCTGTGCGAAGGCGGCAATGGATGTTGCGCAGCGCTTGGGCGCGGAGGCGGCGGTGGACCCGTCGCGGGCAGTCATCAAGGCGGTGCGGGCGGGATTGGATGGCGGGAGCGAGCGCGGCTGGGGCGCGTCGCTGCAGGTTGAGCGTGAAGAACTCAACCGCCTACGCGGCACCCCAGAAGGCAAGGGCGCGATCGAGGCGTTCTTTGCCAAGTCGGCGGGTGGGGGGAAGAAGTAGGCACTGGGCACTGGGCACTCGGCACTGGAGAAAGGCAGAAGGCAGAAGGCAGAAGGCAGAAAGCTGGGAACGCACGGCTGTGGAGAGCCGTGCCACCGGGAGGCGGATCAGGCGGCGAGGCGGTAGCGACCGGTGCGCAGTTCGCGCAGGAGGCGTTCGCGGTCGCCCATGCGAGCGAAGCGCGTGAAAACGGCGGCCATGCGGACGGGCCCGGGTTCGTCTTCGTCCTCGATCCAGATGACGTTGGCGAAGACAAAGACCGCTCGGCCTGGGCCGAGGTCTTGGTTGTGCATGGTGGGGAGGGTGATTTGGAGGGCGACGGCGGTGCCGGGCTCGATGCCGCGGTCGGCCTCGAAGCGGAGGCCGCCTTCGGAGATGTCGTAGGCGTTGCCTTCGATGTTGAAGACTTCGCTGTCGAGGGTGCGCAGGGCGATGGGTGCGTAGGAGGCCTCGAGCTGAAAGCGTGGGAAGCGCCGGCGGTCGGCGGGGTTGCCCGATGGGGGGTTCGTGGGCTGGTGCTGAGGATTGAAGGGGAAGTTCATCGCGGGGCCTTTCCGAAAGGGACGAGCGGTTTCGCCTCGCGTGTTGACGCGGGGCGGACTCTCTCCGCTTTCGGACGTATCGGACGGCCCAGACGTGAACTTCATCCCGGTTGATCGAAATGGCAGAGTTTGCCGGGGTGGGGGTGTGAGGGTGGGCTGGGGGCGCGCGGACGGGTGGGTGGTCAGCGGGTAACTCGGCGGCGGCGTGAGGCGAGGTAGGTCATGGCGGCGAGACCGGTGGTCATGGCGGCGGGGGTGGGGACGGCGGCCTGGGTGCCGAAGACCGTGAGGGACATGTTCACCCCGGTGCTCGCGAGGGAGGGGGTGCCCATGGTGGCGGTGGAGAGGGCACCGTTGTTGTAGGCGGAATCGCCGTAGAGGGCGGCGGAGTTGGACGGCATGAGGGTGTACGTGGTGGGTGCCCAGAGGGCCTGGCCTGTGATGTTGGTGGGGGTGGAGATGGAGACCCAGTACTTGGTGTTGGCCTGCAGGGTGAGGTTCATGTCGAACCAGAGCTCGGAGATCTGCATGCCGTTTCCGGCTTGGCCCCAGGAAAGGATGTTGGTGACGGCGCCGGAATGAACGAGGGAGCCGGGGGCGTCGGCGTTGTTGGAGAAGATGTTGACGCGTGATTGGGGCGGAGCGGAGGGGAGGTTGCTGAGGATGGCGACGCGGAAGCGGGAAATCTGCCAGGGCATGGAGTTGCCCGCGGGGGTGGTGAAGTCATCGAAGGTGGACTGAGTGCGGGTCTCGGTTTTCGAGATTGAGGAGCCGGCGTTGGAGTTGTAACCCCATTGCCACCAGACGATGTCGGCGGAGGCGACGGGGGCCGAGAGCGCGACAGCCACGAGGGGAAGGCAGGCCGTGATGGTGGATCGGGTGCGATGGTGCATGGGTGTCTCTCTCTGTCCGGGTCTGGGTTTTGGGGCGGCGGGGCCTTTGCCGCTGGTTGAAGGTACAGCACGGCGTGCGCGAAACCATCGCATCGAGAGCAGGGCGGTGCGGAGCGTGTCGGCGTTGTTGGCGCAGGCGGCAGGGGTTGCCCAGTTGGGTGATCGAGCGGGTTATCCGGAATGGGGCGAGGTGTGCCGAGCGAGCGGCGAGGCGGTATCCTGCTGTCAGTTATGGGAACCACTCAGGCGAGAAAGTCGATGCGGCGAGGGTCGAGAGCCACGACGGCGGCGACGGTGCTGATGCTCGCGGGGCTCAGCGGCGGGGTTCTGCACGCGCAGCCCGCGACGCCGACAACCCCGGCAACCCCTGCACCAGCACCAGCGCCGGCGACCAATCAACCCGCCGCGACGCCGGGTGGCACTCCGACGGTCGAAGGGTTGCCCGGACAGACGCCCGCGCCGCAGCTGGCGGGGCCGACTCGGCCTATGTACACGTTGGGTTCGGAAGGTCAGTGGCAGCAGAGTTCCGCACCCGCGTTGGGATCGGATGAGGCGGTGATCGCCGAGGCCCGCAGGCTCATCGCTACGGGGCAGTTCGATCAGGCGATTGTGAACCTCGACGCGTGGCTGCTTTCCAACGACACCAGCGGCAAGGCGGTGGTGCCGGCGGCGCTGCTCGCACGCGGCGATGCCCGCTCGTCGATCGGCGATGAGTTCGAAGCGCTCTACGACTATGAGCAGATCATCAAGTCGTTCCCGGCCTCGGCGGAATACCCCATCGCCGTGCAGCGCGAGCTGGAGATCGGGGTGAAGTATCTGCAGGGGACAAAGCGGCTGTGGTGGTTCGGGCTGCGATGGCTGAGCGCTGAGGACGTGGGGGAAGAGTTGTTGATCCGCGTGCAGGAGCGGCTGCCGGGCTCGCGCGTGGCGGAGCGCGCGGGGATCGAACTCGCGGATTACTACTACCGCGAACGCGAGCTGACGCTTGCGTCGACGGCGTACGAGATGTTCCTGCTGAACTACCCGATGTCGCCGTACCGCATCAAGGCGATGCAGCGGCGGATTTATGCGAACATCGCGCGGTTCAAGGGCCCGCGGTACGACGCGTCGTCGCTGAGCGATGCACGCATCCTGATCAACCGGTTCATGACGCTCTATCCAGCGCAGGCGCAGGAAGCGGGGCTCGACGACGCACTGCTGACACGCATCGACGAGAACGCGGGCTTGCAGATGCTGGAAGTCGCGGCGTGGTATGTCGGACGCGGCGATGAAGCGAGCGCGCGGTACACGCTGCAGCGGTTGCTGCGCAGGCATCCGCAGTCTGCCGCCGCTCGACGGGCCCTGGACATGATCAAGGAAAAGGGCTGGTCGGTCACGCCGGGCGACGACGGCGACGAAGTCATCGCATCGCCCGCAGCGCCGACGGGCACCAAGGATGAGACCAAGCCGGTGGGTGAGACTAAGCAGCCGTAATCATCGGCGGGAAGTGTGCGGACGATGCTCATGGAGAAATCGAAGAAACCAACGGTCCTGCGGTTCAGTGCGACGAATGTCGCTCGTGCTGTGTCGGTGCTCGTCTGCTCTTGCGTGGTGGGTTTTCTCTCCGCCTGTGCGGCCGACCCGCGCCAGGGGTATTCGACCGCGTCGAGCTTCCCCGCTGACATCTCCACCGTCAACGTCCCGATGTTCAAGAACTCCACCTTCATCCACGGGCTGGAGATCGAACTGACCACCGCGGTGCAGACCGAACTGCGTCGCCAATCGCCGTACCGCGTCACCTCATCCGAGGTTGCCCAGACGACGCTTTCGGGCACCATCGTCCGGTCGGAAATGCGGAAACTCTCGGTCGGGCGCGATACGGGCATCGCCGAGGACTTGGCCCTTGTGCTGACGATCGACTTCACCTGGAAGGACAACCGCTCGGGCAAAGTCATCGTCGAGCGGCGGAACTTTGTCGGGGCCGACTCGTTCACCCCGGCCCGCGCGGTGGGTGAGTCGCTGGAACTCGGTCAGCAGGGTGCCGTCGCCCGCCTCGCTCGCGATATGGTCAACGAGATGCGATCGGCCTGGTGAAGCCCGGGGGTCTTACCGGCGCTTCCGCATCCGAGTCTGGCCCACCGAACCACGCGAAGATCGTCGATTTGTGAAGGGCCTGAGCCTACGAAATCACGCACAGCGGTAGGGCTGGGGCTGTCCGGGGCTCACCGAACCTTTTGCCAACTTCGAGCGTAGAATCGTCAACTGGCCCGCCCGCTGGTCCGATACTCATTTCAAGGTCGGAAGCGGTATCGAGGTCAGGATCGAAGCCCACAGCACTGGGCAAAGGAAGTTTCGGCATGCCCGAGAGTCCGAACGACACGCGTCGGTCACGCTCGCCTCAGGAAGAGGAAGGCGGTAGCACCCGACAAGGGGAACAGAAACAAGGCGGACCCGGTGGCCCGGGTCAACCCGGCGGGCCTGGGGGTGCAGGGGGGGCGGGGGGGAATGCTCCGCCGCGCGCGCCGAGGCCCATCTTTTTCGTCGTCACCCTCGTCATCGTGGCGTTCTTCTTGTTCATCTTCTCCTCGGCGTTGAGCCCCAACGCCCGCGAGGTCTCGATGGACGAGTTCAAGAACCTCTGGCAGTCCAACTCCATCAAGGCCGAGTCCGTCGTGCTGCGTGAAGACGGCATCTACGCGGTGGAGATCGACCCGGTCAAGGGCGGCAACGAGCGCGCCGTGACCGTGAAATCGACCCCGGGGCTGATCAAGCACAACGCCGAGAATCTCGACCAGCTCAAGATCCCGTTCAAGGCCTCCGCCCCCGGGCTGACGGCTGTGTTGGTGCAGAGCCTCGTCGCGGTCCTGCCCTTCGTGCTGCTGCTCTTCCTGCTGACGTTCCTTCTGCTGCGCGGGTTGCGCTCGGCCGGCGGCGGTGCGGGGGGCATGCTCGGCAACTTCGGTAAATCACGCCACCGCATGCTGATGAAGGAAAAGACCGGCGTCACCTTCGACGACGTCGCGGGCATCGACGAGGCCAAGGACGAGGTCGACGAGATTATCCAGTTCCTCAAAGCCCCCAAGCGATTCATGAAGCTCGGCGGGCGCGTCCCCCGCGGGGTGCTGCTCATCGGTGATCCCGGCTGCGGCAAGACCCTTCTCGCCAAGGCCATCGCCGGCGAGGCCGACGTCCCGTTCTTCTCCATTTCGGGCTCGGACTTCGTCGAGATGTTCGTAGGCGTCGGCGCCAGCCGCGTCCGCGATCTGTTCAAGCAGGCGAAGGAGTCGGCCCCGTGCATCATCTTCCTTGACGAGATCGACGCCGTCGGCCGCCGCCGCGGCTCGGGGTTCACCTCGGGCGGGCACGACGAACGCGAGCAGACGCTCAACGCCATCCTTGTTGAGATGGACGGCTTCGCCACGGGCGACGGGGTGATCGTCATCGCCGCCACCAACCGTGCCGACGTGCTCGACCCCGCCCTCACCCGTCCCGGTCGCTTCGACCGCCAGATCACCGTGCCGCTGCCCGACGTGAAGGGTCGGCTGGAGATCCTGCGGGTCCACGCGAAGAACAAGAAGCTCGGGCCCGACGTCAACCTCGAACGCATCGCGAAGGTCACGCCCATGTTCTCCGGCGCCGATCTGTTCGCGCTGATGAACGAGGCCGCCATCGCCGCGACCCTGCACAACAAGGACTTCATCGAGCAGGAAGACCTCGAAGAATCCCGCGACAAGGTGCGCTTCGGACGCGCGAAGAAGTCGCGCGTCCGCGAGGCCGAAGAGAACAAGCTCACGGCCTATCACGAGGCCGGGCACGCCGTGCTGCAGGTCCTGCTCAAGGACGGCGACCCGCTGCACAAGGTGACGATCCTCCCCCGCGGCTCGGCCGGCGGCGCAACTTTCTCGCTCCCCGAGAAGGACCGCTACGGCTACGGGCTGAAGTGGCTCCGGGCCACGATGCGCATGGCCTGCGGCGGGCGCATCGCCGAGCAGCGCGCCATGAACGACGTCTCCTCCGGCGCGGTCGGTGATATCGCGCAGGTCACCCGCCTCGCTCACGTGATGATCAAAGAGTGGGGCATGTCCGACCGGCTGGGCTTCGTCCGCTACACGGGCGAGGACACCCGCGAGTCGTACCTGCCCGACCGCCCGTACTCCGACGCGACCGCCAAGCTCATCGACGACGAGATCAAGCGCATCGTCGACGAGGCGTACACCGACGCGGAACGCATCCTCAGCGAGAACTGGGACAAGGTCGAAGCGGTCGCGAACGCGCTGCTGAAGTACGAAACACTCGACGCCTCCGACGTGCACAAGCTCATGCGCGGCGAGACCATCGGCAAGCCGACGGTCTCCGATCTGCTCGCGGCCGAGGCCCGCCGGGCCGCCGCAGCAAACCCCGCCAGCACCCCGCAAGACCAGCAGAAGCCCGACCTGCCGCCGGGGGCGATGCCCACGCCGGCGTGAGCCCCGGTCACTGCCGATCCCGTCATCACCGCGCGATCGATCACCCGACCAACGGTCGGGTTTTTTGTGTGTACTTCGCGAAGTGCCCGCGAGCTCAACGATCAGACCGTGCCGCCGAAATCTTGTCGATAGCGGGTTTCGGATCGCGGCCGGCGGTGATAGTCTCCAGGCATCATGAGCAACACCCGACACGAAGCGGACTGGCTGACCTTTCCCTCCAAGATCGACGAGCACGCCGCGTGGGTCCGCTGGGACGCCGCCGTTGAGCCCGGCGCGTATCCGAAGCACACAACGCTCATCAGCGTCCGCATGGCGTACCCGCAATCGGCGGCCGACGAGGAGGGACTTCCCTCGCCCGAGGTGCTCGACGCGCTGGGCGAAGTTGAGGACGCCGCCGCCGCCGCGATGGAACAACTCGGCGCGGTGGTTGCCGCGACCGTGACGTCGAACCTGCAGCGCGTGATGTACGCGTACGCCGCGGGCGACCGCGCCGTGGTCGATGCGCTCCGACTCGTCGCGACGCAGCACCCGGCCCACGCACCCTCCGCCATTTCGCGCTCCGACGCCCCGCGCCAGATGTACACGTCGCTGCGTCCGAACATCTGGCAGGAGCAGTTCGCGAAGAACGCCCGCGTGCTGAACGCGCTGGCCGAGCACGGCGACGACCACGACAAATCCCGCGCCATCATCCATTACGCCTACTTCACCACCAAGGCCGGTCGCGACGAGTTCGCCTCGATGGTCACGAGCCAGGGTTTCACGATCGACGCGTCGTCGATGGGCAACGCCCCGGACACGACGCAGGCCCTCCCGTGGGCGGTGAAGTTCGAGCGCGAAGACACCTGCGACCTCTTCGAGCTGACGAACACCACCGCCGAGTTGTCGCTCGCGGCCGACCAAAGACAAGGTCAATACGACGGCTGGGAAACAACGATCGCGCCGATGGAATGAAGTGATTGCCTCGTGGTCATGCACAACCGAATCGCAGAGTGCGCAAACAAACAGCGTGCACGCCGCGCCGGTCATTTCAAGGCCAGCAGCACGAGATACTCCAGGTTGCCCTTCGCCTCGCTCTTCCCGGCCAGGCCCCGCGTCGGCGAGGGGTGCCAGGCGAGCACCTCGAGCCCAAGGTTTGAATCGCCCGCGATGGCTTCGAGCGTCTGCTGCGCAACCGCAAGGCCCTGCTCGTCGCTCAGCACGCCGCGGGATTGCTGCGCCAGGGCCTTGTTTTCATAGTGCGGCTTCAGCAGCGAGATGATCCGCGACCCGCCCGCGGGGTTCAGCCAACGTTTCGCCGCGGGCAGCACGAGTTTCTGCGGCGTCCAACTCGCGTCAATCACCACCAGGTCCACGCCCTCCGCCGCGGCCGACGGCCTCAACGCGTGCAGGCAGTTCGTCCGTTCCAGAACCGTGACGCGCGGATCGTTCCGCAGCGACCACGCCAGCACGCCGTAGCCCGTATCGACCGAGAAGACGCGGGCGGCCCCGTGGCGCAGCAGACAATCCGTGAACCCGCCGGTGGAACAGCCGAAATCGGCGCAGATCAACCCCGAAGGATCGAGGCGGAATGCGTGCAGCGCCGCGTGCATCTTCAGCCCGCCTCGCGACGCGTACGGGTTCGTCGGGGGCGGCGCATCCGGGGTTGGCAGCGGCAGGGGGATCACGCGCGGGCGCGGGCGGCGGCGGGTACACCCACCACCGCGATGCCCAGCGCGTCGGCGGTTGCGAGCATTTTGCCCTTGTCGATCATGATCACATCACCCGCCGCGAGCGCCAGACACTTGCCCCCGGCTTTCGCCAGGTTCTCGATGGTTTTGACACCGACGGAGGGCACGTCCGACCGCCGATCGTGCCCGGCCCGCGCACCCTTGCACAGCGTCCAGGGGCGCCCGCGCGTGAGTTCGCCGGCACGTTCGATCATCCGGTCGGTCCCTTCGATCCCCTCCACCGCGACGATGTCCGCCGCACGGACCGCCACCGCCTGCCCGATATCCAGCCGCAGCAGTTCGTTCAGCAGCGGGAAAGCGAAGGCGATATCGCGCTGTTCCTCGGCGTTGGGCTCGCGCGCCGACATGACCCCCGCGGTGGTCATCTGATCCGGGATCGGCGCGGTGGAATCCAGCAGGTCGATCCCGCCTTTGCCCAGCTCGTCGGCGATCACGCGCAGGATCACGTGCGAGCGGTTGTCCCGCCGAAGGTGCTTGAACCACGCGCGGGCGGTGCGAAGGTCGGGCAGGTGCTTCAGCACGCTCCACGGATCGAAGAGCAGTTTGGCCTTGTCAACGCGACCGACCATGATCGCGTGCGCCACGTTACGAGCGCGCAAAGCCGCGATCCACGACCCGAGCCGAAGGATCCCAACGGACGTGAACGAATCGCAGAGCGTGGGCAGCACCGGGTCGAACTGATTCGCCAAACCGACGCCGTGCACCGGGTGCCCGGATTTGCGAAGCCCCTCCGCCACCATGATCGGCAGCCGACCCGACCCAGCAATAAGCCCGATGGGCGTCGGCGGGGGCGGCGGATCGGGCAGGATGGGAACGGCACCGTCGGTCATGGGTGGGCGGATGAAGGCTGGCCCGGCTATCGAAAAACCGGGGGAAGCAGGGGGGAGTTTATCAGGGGATCGGTCGGAAGGAAAAGCCCCGAGCCTTTCGCGACCGATACTCAGGGCATGAACCGCGGACGGAAAGCACAAGGCAGCGGCCAAACCCCGCACGCCGGACCCACACGCCGGGGCGAAGACGTTGTGGAAATCGGCGGAAAGCAGCTCGAATCCGCCTTGCCGATCGTTCCCCCCGCCGCCAATGAAGCACGCGAAGGCCGTGGTTCGTTCATCAGCCTGTGGTTCCGATGCTCCGCCGCATACGCCCGCGGCTACAAGACCCGCGACGGTACCGCCTATTTCGCCCGCTGCCCCAAATGTGGAAAGACCATCACCCTGCCCATCGGCGAAGGCGGAACCACGCAACGCTCCTTCCAGGTCAGTTGTCAGTAACCGCCGCCCGCGTCACGTTCAGTGGACAAACCACCAGAACCCCGCCGCAAGACCCGCGGGAGTACACTGTGGGCATGACGAGATTTGCCGGTTCGTACAGCCTCGGAAGGCCGACGCGGAAGTGTGCAACCACAGGCCGAGAACTGCTGGTGGGTGAGGTCTATGTCGCCACGCTCAGCGAAGTCCCCGGGAACGAAACCCCCGTCCGCGTGGATTACTCCCTCGAAGGTTGGACCAGCGTCACCGAAGCCCGCGGCACCAAACGCCCCCGCGGTGTCATGGCCTTCTGGCGAACGCACGTCAACGACCCGGCCAAGAAAACCGAGACCAAAATCCTCGACGACGACGCGTTGACCGATCTCTTCGAACAGACCGAGACCCCCGACGCGCCCGACCTCTCCGCCGAGCCGGATGCAACCGACGCCGGTGGTCAGCCCGCCCAGTCCGCCGTCAGCATCGACGCCAAGCAGCGCCGCCTTGCCCTCCGCTTCGTCCTCGCGCTGCTCATGCTGCGCCGCAAGCTGCTGATCCTCGAAACCACCCGCCCGGGCCTGATGCTCGTCCGTCACAAAGGCGTGCCCCGCCCGCCCGAGGGCCCGGCCCTCATCGAGGTCATCGACCCGGGCGTCGACGAAGCCACCATCGTTTCGGTCATCAGCGAACTGGAAGGCGACACCAACACGCCGTCAACCACAGCCACGGCCAACTCCGCCGGTACTCCGGCCGTCACGGGGGTTTGAGCGATGACGCTTCCGCACGCCGCACGCGCCCGCCGAGCAATCTCCACCGCCGCGATGCTCGCCCTGTTGAGCACCGCCCTGAGCGGCTGCACGCAAACCGGCGCCAACCCCAACAGCGATTCGGCGGCATCCATCGGCGCTGACAGCCCCGACCGCCCAACCGACACACACGCCAAGCCTCTGCCGACCTACATCGAAACCGCCCAGAAGTACAACCAGAACGCCTCACGCCTCTCCCGCATCTTCGTCGGCGGCGCGGTCGTCCGCGTTACCTTCACCGACGACCAGGGCGCTTCGCACCGCGAACAGGTCGAAGGCACCCTGCAGATGATCCGCCCGGCCAAGCTCGCGCTGAACATCCGCAAGGTCGGTCAAAGCCTCTTCTGGCTCGGCAGCGACACAACACGCTATTGGTGGTTCGATCTGACCGGCGATACGAAATACGCCGTCATCGGCACCCACGCCGGATTCGATCAGGACCTCGCCAAGAAGATCGGCCTCTCCATCCACCCGCTCGAACTCATCCGCGCCATGGGCGTGGTCGAACTGCCCACCACCCAGGGCACCATGGGCGGCACCCAATGGTCCAGCGACGAAACCCTGCTCGGCATCGCCGCCGAACTCTCCGGCACCGACGCACAAGGCGGAAGCGTCACCGGCTTCGTCCGCGTCTGGGTCGATCCCGCCGACAATCTCCCCCGAAAGATCGAACTCTTCGACGTGCAGAAGCAACTGGTCATCCGGGCCGAGCATTCCGAACCCGCGACCGTCACCATGCACGACCAGCCCGTGGGCCCCTCGCTCGCCTCGCGCATCGTCGTCACGCACGTTCCCAGCGGCGCAGTGCTGGACATGTCCCTTGCCGATGCGACCGACGGCCACAAACGCCTCAGTGAAAAAGCCTTCGACTTCGATCAGGTCAAAAACTCGCTGAAGCCCGAGAAGGTCTACGACCTCGACGAAATCAAGCGGCAAAGAACCCAGAAGTTGGGGACCCGACCGTGAACGCCCGGCGTGGAATCCGTTTCGTTCCTCGTCCGTGGTGTGCCCTCGCCTTCGCGCTGGCGCTCTGTCCGCCTTTTCATACGCTCGCACACGCCGACACCATCCCCTCCGCCAGTTCGCCAAGAGTCATCCGTGCTGACGAAGGACTCCGCAGCGCTCACGCGTGGTTCGTCGTGCCCGCCGCCGACGGGCAAACCGCCGCACTGATGCACATGCCCCCGCGTGACGGGCTGGGCTTCACAGGTCCCGGGACAGCGCGCCGCGTCGCCGAGATGCCCTTCATCCCCGACGCCCTCGCCGCCTCGGGCGAAACCGTCTACATCATCCGTCCGGTCGAACTCACCGACGTTGAAAAGAACAAGACAATCAAGCAGCGCCGTGTGCTCAGCTTCCGCGCGAGGCCCATGTCCCAGGGTTTCTGGGATTTCGAACCCCCCGCCGGTCGCGTCGAACCCAAGCTCCCAGGCGACGGCGAACTCATCGACGCGATCGGCGCGGCTCAGGGGCCCGCTGTGCTGCTAGGCCCCGTCGCGGGCGCACCAGGCGACGCGAGTTCCTGGCGGTTCTTCTCCCTCCTGCAAGGCGAGTGGGAGAGCCTCACGCTCACGCAGCAATCGTTGTCGACACCCACCGCACCATCGCCGGGCGAACCCGCCCAATCGGCCCCCGAGTTTTCGCACCTCCGCCTCACGGCCGTGAGTTCACGCGGCCCAGATGCGGGCGAACCACGACTCATCGTTCAGCGTCAGGGCGTGCGTGATTACGCCGAGATCTGGCGCATCACCCGCACACCCGTGCAAGCCTCGCCCACGGGCAAAGACGATCCGAACACCGAATCCCATACCACGATTTGGCGGTTTGAACCCGCGGGGAGAATCGCCCTCCCCCCGGACAACGCGATCGATTCACTGACCTTTCGCTGGATCGATCAGCGCGTCATCGCTTCGGCGTTTCGTCAAGACACGCTGACAGTCTGGGCGCTCGATGCCGACCGAGCGACCGAGTTGAACCGCGTCACGGGCCTCGGTCCGCAGCACGCCGCCATCGGGCTCACGGGCCTTTCCCGCCTCTCGGTCGTCTGGGTTGAGCCCGCCTCCACCGCCGCCTCTACGCAGGAAAGCTCAAAGCCCACCAACGCAATACCCGCCGGCCCGCGCACGCCCGCCACCGCTCTGGCACGTCGCGAGTTGAAGTTTGTCGAGGTCTCAACGCTCAACGGTGCCGAGCTTTTCGTAGGTGGCGCGAAGCGCGAGGGTCCATTGACGAAGAATGATCTCGGCACACTGGCGATGATCATCTCCGCCATGACCGCCGTGGTGCTGTTGTTTGTCCTCCGCGCAGACAACACCAACGTGGTCCGCCTGCCCAAAGGTTACAGCCTCGCGGCACCCGCCCGCCGCTTCGTCGCCGCGATGATCGACTTCCTCCCGGGCTACGTCATCGCCGTCTGGTCGATGGGCGTCTCGCTGCTCCAACTGCTCGTTTCCGGCTTCGGTCCCTCGGGTCTGAGCACCGTCTCAACCTCCAGCGGCATGGACGCGCTCACCTCCGCCGCCATGCTTATCGCCGCCAGCCTCGTCGGTGCCGCCGCCCATTGCACCGTGGGCGAGTGGCTGCTGGGCCGAAGCCTCGGCAAACTGCTCACCGGATGCGAAGTCATCAGCGTCGCCGTGCCCGTCCGCCCCAAGAAGGCACCGAGCACCGGCACCACCCAGACGGAGAACCAACCCACCACCAGCACGTCCAGCGACGAAGCCGCCCCAACCTCGTCGGTTTCAACAACCGTTCAACGCATCACGCTCTGGCAAGCCGCGCTGCGCAACGCCGTGCGCTGGATCCCTCCACTGGCGATCCTCGTCGTGCTGGACACAAACTTCCGCCACCCGGGCGACGTCCTTGCCAGCACCGTGGTGGTCATCCCGCCCGAGCCCGAAGAAACCGACGACGACCGCGAAGACGACGTCCGCTGAGTTCACCGCGACGGCTGATCGATCCCGCGCAAGCCGTCGAGCGTCCAGCGGTACTGCCCGCGCATCGACCGATCCGCCCCCGTCGGCGTGAAACTGTCATTCCCGGTTGTCCATGCGTACTTCGCGTGCGAGAAGTTCGCGTCATACTTGATGGTCAACGGGGTAACAGCGATCCCCGCCGGCGCAAGCGTGTACCCGCCCATGTTCGCGTCCACCGCGTTGGAAAGGCGGGTTGAGCCGTCGAAGTACGAGACGAGATTCTGCGCAGTCGAGTTCATGAAGAACGCCGGTGAGTTGGCCGACTTGCTGGTGTGCCAGGCGTACTGCTCGGTCCACGCGGCCTTCTGCGAGGGCGAGCGGACCTCCGAGATGCGCCGCCGACCAAGCCGCCAACGCGGGTCGCTCGGAACGCCCGTTGAAAAGCCGCCCTGATTGCTCCCCTGACGGAAAACCGCCGAGCCGCTGACATCGCGGTCAGGGATCGCCGTGTGGATCGAGTACTCGTACGAAGAGGAATACGGCAGGCGCGCCGCGTCGTCTCCGCTGCCGCTGGGGTTCAGCGGGTTCTGCTGCATGTCCTTCCGCTTCAAGTCTTCGGGGCAGATCACGCCCGGCTCGGGCAAACGCCGCCCCAGATATTCCACCATCGGCAAGTGCGAGTACAGAATCTGCGGCACCCAGTTGAGCACATCCGAGATCGCCACGTTCTCCGGCGCTGAATACCGCCTGATGATGTCGTACCCACGCCCCGCCGACCATTCGAATGGATCGCCAAAGAACTCGACAGTCTCGGGGACGCCTGTGCCCGCGAACTTCCGCAGCAGAAAACGTCCGTCGGGTGATTGCTCGGGCGGCACAAACCCGTTGATCAACTCGCGGTGATCGGTGGCGTAGCTCAGCGACGCCAGCGTGTACTGCTTGACGTTGCCAAAGCACAGTGTCTGTCGAGCCAGCCGCCGGGCGTTGCCGAGCGCGGGCAGCAGGATCGACACGAGCAGCGCGATGATCGCGATGACCACCAGCAGCTCGATGAGCGTGAACGCTGAACGGGCGGGAGAAGCAGGGCGGTTGGTCATGAGGGCTCCAGAGCAAGCACGCGGCGCGGCACGATGTCGTCAGCCGCGCAAGATGCGCGGAAACGATCGCCGCCGTCTCCCGCCCCGCAGCGGGGGAGCGTGCTGCACGAAAAGATACGGAAACCCACTCGCCGCGCTCCATGAAAGAACCCCTAGCGACGCCGAGAGAAAACCCTTGCGCTACTCGGTGGATCACGGAATCAACGAAAGAAAAACGCCGCGGCTTGAAAGCTCGCGGCGCTTCATGTTCTTTCGAGATCTCAACTCGGCGCTGTCCGCACCGAGCACCATCGATCACCGGCCGGGCTGATCGATACCACGCAGCCCGCCGAGGGTCCAGCGATACTGACCACGCATCGAGCGATCGGTGCCGGTCGGGGTATAGGTGGCAGTTTCGGTCGTGGACCAGTTGTAGTCTGCGTGGCTGCCTGCAACGTCGTACATGAACGACGGAGGAGAGATGGTGATGTTCGCAACCGCGAGGGTGTACCCACCGAGGTTGGCTTCGCCAACGTCCACGATACGCACAGAACCGTCAAAGAATGACGTCAGGTTCTTCGTCTGCGCGTTCATGTAGTACGCGGGGGTCTTGCCAACTTTGCCTGTGTGCCAGGAATACTGCTCAATCCATGCGGCCTTCCGCGAAGCCGCGGAAACCTCCGAGATGCGACGACGACCCAAACGCCACTTCGCATTTCCGGCACCGTTAATCGTGAAAGTGCCCTGGTGTGCGCCCTGACGCATGTTCGCCGAGGGATCGGGATCCTTGTCGGGGAAGCTCGAATGCAGAGCAAACTCGTACGATGAGCCGTAGGGCGTACGAGCGTCAGCAGGGTCGGGGCCGGGGCTCTGTAGCGGGTTCTCCTGCCAACGCTTGCGGGTGATGTCCTCGGGGCAGACGACGCCCGGCTCAGGCAACCGCTTGCCCAGATACTCAACCAGCGGCAAGTGCGAGTAAAGGAACTGAGGGACCCAGTTCGTCACCGCGGTCAACGACAAGTTCTCCGGCGCCGAGTGGCGACGGATCAGGTCATACCCACGCTCGGCGTTCCATACCCATGGATCACCGAGCGAGACAAGCTGATCAGGCGTGTTTGCGCCGGTGTAGCGACGCAGCGCGTACCCGCCGGTCGGCGAAGGCTCCGGCGGCACAAACCCGTTGATCAGTTCCTTGAAGTCCGTCGCGTAGTTCAGCGACGCCAGCGTGTACTGCTTCATGTTCGAGATACACACCGACTGCTTCGCAACCCGGCGCGCATTGCCCAGCGCCGGAAGCAGAATCGAAACCAACAGCGCAATAATCGCGATGACCACCAACAGTTCGATGAGGGTGAATCCCGTGTTCTTCGCGCGACGCATCGTCATTTCAGAGCTCCTTCATGCTTGTCCGGCCAGCTCGCCCGAGTTGCGGCTTGCCCGTGTCGGTGACCCACAGAACGCAGGTCTTTCCCGTGATTCCCGAGTTTACCACACTTCTCCCCCCCATGACAACCCCGATTCATGGGTGTTTCCCCGATTCATCGTCCGGTTCATGTCCCAGACTTTGAGGAGTTTCGCTACGTTCACCGACACCATTCGATTCGTTCGCCCTCTCACCCCGGTTGCGACGAAGAACCACAGACAACACGCCGATCCCGATACTTCTACCCCCCCTCCCCCCCCCAAGCCCCGCGAACCATGTCCCCCGTGCACGTCGAAAGCCTCCAACAAAGGCCTTGTTGTGAAAATGACGAAAAAAAGCTTCGTTATGCCTTTAAAATTCGCGATCGTGATGCTATTTGTCGGCTTCATGGGCTTTGCGCCGGTCAACCGCGACGAGACCGTTGTGCTCATCGATCGTGAAGAGGCCGCGATGGCGGCACTTTGGGAGCCGCTCGCCGAGGCCGCCGGCGGGTTGGTGGTTGAAGAACAGACCCTGAACGTTCGACTGGCGGCCGAACTGAAGCGGCGGGGATTGACCTTGAGCCCGGAGGCGGTCGAGGTCGAACGCCGGTTGCTCGCCGAGGCCGTTCGAGACTTGCAGGCCGGCCCTGTGAACCCGGAGAATGGTTCATTTTTGAACGAACGGGACCCGGCGGAATGGGATGCGGACCGGGTGGCTCGGGCCGTGAATCGGTTTTGTCAGGAACGTGGGTTTGGACCGGTTCGCCTTCGTGGTCTGCTTTGGCGCTCCGCGGCACTGCGGCTGCTCACGCGCGACTCGATCACCCCTGTTGATGAGAATGAACTTCGACGGCAGCACAAGGTCCGGTTCGGCCCGCGGGCCCGCGTTCTGTTGATCACCGGTGCGACTTCGGCCGAGGTCGGTACCGCTCGTCGCGAGGTCTTTGACCGGGCATACGCGATGGTCGGCGATGTTTTCGTGCAGCGAGGTGAGGGGGGTGGGGGAGGTGGGGGAGGTCAGGGGGGTGGGGGCAAGCCCAAGCCGACCGTGACCATGCTGCGGATCGCTTTCGCTGAAGTCGCGATGCGGCGTTCGACGGACGCGTCCGCACCTGTGGGCGGGATCGTCGAGCCCTTTTCACTCGAAGACTCGGCGTATCCGCTTTCCCTGCGCGAGGCGGTACGAAAGGCGAACGATGGAGAACTCACCGACGTCTTTGCCCTGGGTCAGGGCGGCGCGGGGATCGTGCTGGTGATCGCGAAGGACGAGCCGATCAAGGATGCACCGAGCTTTGACGCGGTGAAGGTGAAACTGGAGCGCGAGGACCGACGCCGACGCGAGCGGATCGCGATGGACGAACTCGCCGGTCGGCTGCTGGCGATTGAGGGTGTCAGCGTCATGGACCGTTCACTGGCGTGGAGCGTCGAGGCGTTGCGGTCGGGGCGAACGCCCGGGGTCCGGTAGAGGTCCAACGGCGGATGGCACGGCCATGCCGGATTCTGAGCTCGTCCGGCGAACTTTCGCAGCCCGCGGCGGTGCTGTGAGGTAGACTCTGGACCTATGTCCATCGGCAACGGCCAAACCGTCCGCGAACACGCACGCCCCGCCAGCAGCCACCAAGCCGGCGTCGGGAATGACCTGCTCGTCGTTGAGCACGTCAGCAAACGCTTCGGCGTCACGCAGGCGCTCAGCGATGTGTCGGTCTCGTTCCGCTCGGGTGAGGTGCACGCGCTGATGGGCGAGAACGGCGCGGGGAAGAGCACCCTGGGCAAGGCCATCGCGGGCTTGCACAAACCCGACGCCGGTCGCATCGCCCTCGACGGGCGATCTCTTCAACTCGGCGACATCGACGACGCCTTCGCCGCGGGCGTGCGGATCGTGCATCAGGAACTGGCGCAGTGTCCGAACCTCAGCGTGGCGGAGAATCTGTGTCTGCACGACATGCCCACTCGTGGCGGGCGGGTGGATTACCACGCGATGAACGAGCGGGCCGGGAGGTTGCTGCGGGAACTGGCGCCGGAGATCGACGTGCAGGCGCCGCTGGGCACGCTGGCGCCGGGGCGTCGGCAGATCGTACAGATCGCCGCGAGTCTGGACGAGGGCGCGGACGGGAAGGACGTGCCGCGGGTGATCATCTTTGACGAGCCGACGAGCTCGCTCTCGGTCAGCGAGGCGGATCGGTTGCTGGGGATCATCCGGACGCTGGCGAAGCGTGGTTTGCTTGCGATTTATGTTTCGCACCGGATGGGTGAGATCTTCCAGGTCTGCGACCGCGTGACGGTTTTACGCGACGGGAAGTACGTCGCCACCAGCGAGATCAAGGCGATCAACGAGGGTGTGCTGGTCAGCCAGATGATCGGACGGACCATCGAGGCGGGGATGAACTTCCGCTCGGCGCATCTTCAAGGTTCCCACGGCGAGAATCACGCCAGCGTCGGCGCTGCCGAGGTCCTGAAGGTTGAGAACATCTCCTCGCCCGGAAAGCTCCGCGGGGTCAACCTCAGCGTCAAGCGCGGCGAAGTGCTGGGCGTCGGCGGGCTCGTTGGCTCGGGGCGGAGCGAGCTGCTCGATGCCGTCTTCGGGCTTGATCCGAAAGCCACCGGCGTGGTGAAGGTCGAGGGGCGCGCGCTGACCGTCAGCGGCGTGCGCGAACGGATCAGCATCGGTGTCGGCTACGTGCCCGAGGATCGGCGGCTTCAGGGTCTGTTTTTCCAGTTGGGCGTGGGAGAGAACATCGTGCTGCCGACGATGGGGGATCTGGGTGCGGGCGGGCTGAGGAAGGTGCCGCGGGAAGTGGAGTTGGTGACGGGGCGAGTGAAGCGATTCCAGATCAAAACGGCCTCGCAAGCCTCGCTGCCCGGCGAACTTTCGGGTGGCAATCAGCAGAAGCTGCTGATCGCACGCTGGATGGGCGAGGGGACGAAGGTGCTGCTGCTCGATGAGCCGACGCGTGGGATCGATGTGGGGACGAAGGTTGAGATCTACAAGCTTGTGCGGCAAGCCGCAGACGCAGGGCTGGCGGTGCTGCTGGTCAGCAGCGAGATGCCCGAACTGCTCGCTCTGTCCGATCGGATCGTGGTGATGTGCGACGGGCGGCTGACGGGTGAGCTCACCGGTGAGGCGATGACGCAGGAGAACATCCTGAAACTCGCAACGGTGAACAGCACGGTGCAAGGTGCGCGGAATGAGGGGGAGTTGGTGCCGACGGGTTGATGGTGGCAGATTGTTGTTTGATTGGTTGAAGAGGAAAGACACACCGATCGCCCGGAGCAGCGATCGGTGGCGCGGGTGTGTGCGCGGGTTGAGATTGAAGCGTGGTTTACGACTCGATGGCGAGTTGATTCTCGAACTTGATCTTCGATGCCGCGAGCAGGCGGTAGATCAGCAACCACAGGACGAAGGTGAGCAGGAGGCCGCCGCCGCCGATGGTGGCGACGTAGAGCATGCGTTGGTCGCTGATGGGCTCTGAGCCGGCGGTGGGGGGTGAATCGATCGCGGTAGCGGCTCCGTCGCCGCGGGCTTCACGCTGAGCGTTGGCGGTGGCGACGGCGGCGAGGGTGAGTGTCTCCAACTCGCGGGTCGTTCGTTCGGCGCCCTGCCCGCGAAGCTCGAAGGTGAGCTTGCCTGCGGCGTCGGTGTGGAAGGAGAAGTCGTTTTTCAGGCGCGCCGCAACGGCGGGGGCGTTGGAAAGGTCTTTGATGCCGCGCTGCGAGCATCGCTCGGCCGCGAGCTGCATGAACTGCGGATCCTCGAAGAGCCGCTCGTGAGCGGCCGTCCAGGCCTTGAGCTCGTCCTCGGTGGGGATGCGGCCCTTGCCGTCGGCGATGATCGTCGTGCGCACCGCGTAAGTCGCGGGGGCCATCTTCGTCGCGACCGCCCAGGCCATCACCGCGATGACCGACAGGCTGGCAACGATGAAAAAGATCATGCCGGCGGATTGCGAACGGGCGAGCTTCGTTTGCACCTGGGCTCGTTCCTGCTTCAGCGCGGCCGCGGCCTCCATGATCTTCTGACGCTGGCTGAGCAGCTCGTCGTACTGCTCGGCGCGCTTCTGCAGCGCGGCCTTCGCCTGCACGATCTTGTGCGCCTGCGTGCTGAGCAGCTTCTTGTACTTCATCAATCGCTGCTGACGCAGAACAGCCCGGGACAATGCCTCGCCCGCGCGGTCGTCGACGCTCGCCTCGGCCCTCTTCGCCAGCGACTCCGCCTCGTCGGCGCGGCGTGTGGCGTCCTCGGCGCGGGCCTCGGCCTCTTCGACGCGCTTGCTCAGCGTGCGGATCGCGTCCTCACGCTTCAACAACGCTTCGCCCAGCTCCTTGATCTTCTTCTGCGAGGCCTTCGAATCCACGCCCTCGTTCTGCGTCGGACGGCTGGACAGCTCGCTCTGCAGACGCTGCACCTCGCCCGCCTGCTCGTTCATCGAGAGCGTCGCTGCGCTGAGCTCCTCACGCAGTTGCGTGAGTTCCTTCGCGGCGGATTCGAGTTTCGACTGCGCTTCGTCGGCCTGCGCGCGCAACGCGTCGGCGGCTTCGCGGAGCTTGCGAAGATCCTGCTCGTGCGTCTGGCTTTGCTCGTCGAGCTGCTGCTGGAGCTGCTCGATCTGCTTGCTCCGCTCGGTCAGTTCGGCCGACGTTGACGCGGCGTGCTCGACCTCGCTTCGGGCCTGCTCGATCGCCTGTCGAAGGCTTTGCTCGTGACGACGCTCCGCCTCGGCGGCGCTCTGCGTGAGCGACTGCACCTGCGCACGCAACTGCGCAACCAGCTCGCCCTCGCTCTCGCCCGCGGTCTTGATCTGCGCGCTCAACCGATCGATCGACGCCTGTGCCTGAGTCAACTGCGACTCAAGTTCCGACGCCCGGCCCAACGCGTCGCTCAGAGCCTTCTCCCGCTGTTCAGCCCTGGACTGGATCTCGTTGAGCTGACGTTCCAGGCTCGCCGCGAGCGTGCGGGCCTCGTCGAGCTCCTGGCTCGTGCGCGACGCGGAATCAACCGCCTCGCGGTCGGCCTGCGCGAGCTTGCGTTCAAGCTCCTCGGCCCGCGCGTTCGCTTCGCCGAGCTTCGCCAGCGCTTCCTCGCTCTGACGCACGCCCTGCTGCGTCTGCTCGCGCAGGGCGTTGGCGGTGTTCTCGAGTTCGGAGAGTGCCGTTTCGAGCTTCTGACGACGGGCGGTCTCTTCGTTCAGTGTGGCGCGGAGCGACTGCTCTTCCTGACGAAGCTGAGCGAGCTTCGCAGCGGCGTCGTCGTTCTTTGATGCCAGCCCGCGGGCTTCCTGCAGCTCGCGCTCCGCGAGCTGCCGCAACTGCTGCGCCTGGTTCAGCGTGTCGGCCGCGTCGGCACGCTGCTTGTCGAGTTCCGCCTGCCTCGCCTCCAACGCGTCGGCCTGCTTCTGGATCGACGCCAGACGCTGGTTGATCGTCTTCTCGCGCTGCTCGATGGACTGCTGGGCCTGCGCACGCGACGCCTCGGCCTGTTCGCGCTGCTTCTTCAGATCGTCGATCTGCTTGTTCAGTTCGGCGCGGGCCTGTTCGAGCCGCGAGCGCTGGGTAGTCAGATCGCCAAACTCCGCCTTGTGCGCGTCCAGTTCGCGCTGCAACGCCTCGGCCTTGCTCATCAGGGCCTGCGCTTCACGCTCACGCTGCTCACATGCCTGCTCACGCTTCGCGGTCTCGGCGTCCGCCTCTTCCTGCCAGGCTTTCGCGGCCTTGGCGGCGTCCTCGAGCTTCTCCTCGCGACGCTTCAATTCCGTCGTCGCACGGTCGATCTCGTCCTGCTTCGCCTTCGCCGCGGCGATGGCGCTCTCGAGCTGGGCCTTCGCCTCTACGCTGTCGTTCTGCGCTTGCTTGAGCAGGGCCTGCGCTTCGCTCCGGGCTTTCTCCGCCTCGTCGCTGCGCTGCTGAAGCTCGGCCCGCGCCTGCTGCAGCTTGGCGCTCTCGCTCTCGAAGGTCTGCTCCATCGCGGCGCGGTCGGCCTCAAGTGCCGAGCGACGCTCGTCGAGCTGAGCGCGCTCTTCGTGGACCTTCGCCTGCGCCTGCTGGGCCTGCTCGCGCAGTTCGTGCAGACGCGATGCCTCTTCGAGCTTGCCCTGAAGCTCGTCGGACTTCTGCCTGATCTCTTCCGCACGCTGGTTCAGCGCCGTCTGCTTCGCGGCCGTTTCTTCATCGAGCTTCTGCTGACGCTGTGCGAGTTCTTCCTGTTCCTTCCGGGCGGCTTCGCGCTGCGTCTGAAGTTCCGCGAGCTTGATCAGCACCGCCGCCTCGCGCTGGTCCAGGGCCGAGGCACGCTTCGCCGTTTCCGTTGCGATCCGCCCCAGCTCCGCCAGTTGCTGCTGAATCCCCGAGATGAAGTTCATCGGCCCCGCGCTCGCCCCGCCCTCGGCGTTCAGCCCCGCCAACTCCGGCGCGCGGGCGATCAAGTCCGGATCGACGTCCTTCAACGTCGGCGGCAGGTTGCCCGCGTTCGGCTCGGCAGCCAAGTTGCTCGGTGTCGGTTCTTGCTTGCTCATGGCAACGGCTCACTCAGCCCCGGGCAGGACACTCCCGGCGCTCACTGAGCCGTTTGTATCGGTCGTCGATCACCCCAAGGTCAGGCCTCACAGGCGGGATATTCGCCGAATCGGACACGCCGCGTCGGTCGTGCGGAAGACCGTGGTTCTCGGCCCGTCACGCCCGATACGTCGAGTGATTTCCAGCCTCAAGCACGTCCGAGAGCCAGTACGTACTGACGCTGTTCCGCCTGCAACGGTTCCCGCACCGTCCGAGAACAGCCGCCCCCGCTTCGCAGCGTGCGACGGTACGATCGCCAACCATGACGCACCCGGCGCAACCATCGACGATCGAACTCCGCGAGGGCGGCATGACTGTCCGCATCGCCGCCGACCGTGGTGCATCGCTGCTCAGCGTGACCAGCCGTTCGCGTTTCGGGGTTGATACGCCCATCATCACGCGAGCGGTCCCGGGTGAGGATGAACGCCTCAAGCCGCCGTGCTTCGTCATGGCACCGTGGACGAACCGCGTCAAGGACGCGGCCTTCACCTTCAAAGGCACGCGTCATCAACTCAAGCCCTCCTCGGCCGACGGCTCGGCGATCCACGGCGATGTCCGCTCACGCCCGTTCAAGATTCTCGACCGCTCACCGATCTCCGCGCGCCTGCGGTTCGACAGCGCCGAGCATCAGGGCGTCAACTTCCCCTGGTCCTTCGCGTGCGAAGTGCGCTACGAGATCGAAGAGCACGCCCGTGCACTCCGCGTTGATGTTTCGATCCTGAACACCGACACAACCGAGTTTCCCTGCGGCTGCGGACTGCACCCGTACTTCGCACGCTTCAACGTCGACCGCCGCGCCAGCCGCGTGAAGATCTGCGCCGGGGTCGGTTCACGCTACCCATCGCGTGCAAACATCCCCGTCGCTTCGGCCGGAAGCGACGGGCTGACCCGCGCGCTGCGTGCGGGGTTCTTTGCCGGGCAATCCGTGGACGATGTCTTCGCAGGGTTTGACGGGCGTGCGTACATCACGGGCGATTCACGCGTAACGATCAACGCCTCGCCCGAGCACGAACAC
Source organism: Phycisphaerales bacterium (assembly GCA_016741915.1). Lineage (GTDB taxonomy): Bacteria > Planctomycetota > Phycisphaerae > Phycisphaerales > UBA1924 > JACVCS01. The sequence continues at coordinate 50,923 of JACVCS010000016.1, forward strand.
CTGGTTGTCTACGTCCCACGGAAAGCCAACGCCGAGGAAGAGCTATTCATCGCCGTTGAACCCGTCACCATGGTCAACGACGGGTTCAACCTCTTCGCTCGCGGCGAACGAAACACCGGCGTCCGCGTGCTCCAGCCCGGGCAGTGGCTCCGCACATGGACACGCTTCGAGATCTCGTGATTCTCCTCGCCACCGTTCGGTGGCCATCGCACGTTTCCACGCGGAGCAACCAGCAGTATGGCGACATACCTCTTCAAAACCGAGCCGAGCGAGTTTTCATTCGCGGATCTGCAGGCCGCGAAAGCCCCGAGCGTATGGGACGGCGTCAGCAACGCCGCCGCCATCGGCTTTCTCCGCCGCGTAAAGGTCGGCGACGAAGTGCTCATCTACCACACAGGCGACGAGAAAGCCGTCGTCGGCCTCGCCGCCGTGACGGGCGGCCCGCGCGAAGACCCCAAACGCCCGGGCCTCACCGCGAAGGGCGAAACCAAGTTTGTCGTCGTCGAACTCAAGGCCCTCAAACCCGCGGCCTCACCAATGACACTCGCGACGATCAAGCAGGACAAACGCCTCGCGAATCTGCCGCTGCTGAAGCAATCACGCCTCAGCGTCATGGAGATCGAACCCGCCGCAGCGAAGATCATCAAGCAGGCCTGCGGCTTCTTGAAAGCCTGACGCGGGCATGACGCACGCCCCCGGCCTTTCGTTGAAACAAACCTTCGACCGAACGAACAAGGCTCCGCCCCTGTGTGCAGGTGGGCGGAGCCTTGTTGGTGTGGCGTCGGTTGAATCGTGATCAATCGACCCGTGCCGATTGATCAAGCAAAGTCACACGAACTTAAAGGCTCGTGCTCCGAAGGATCGGAGCGGCCATGTTCCCGTCCGCAACGATCGCCAGGGTCAAGCCCGCGGCCAGATCGAGCGTCGGGATGATCTCGCTGGCGCGTGCACCGGTCGCGCGGAAGGGCAGGACGACATTGGCAACCTGCCCGTTGCGGTCGAGGGCGACAAGGTTGTACAGCCCGCCGTGGGTCGGCAGATCACGACAGAAAAGCTGAGCCGAACGCGTCGTGGGGTCAAAGAGCACCACCGCGGTGGGGGATGCCCCGTTGGAAGCCTTGCCCGAGGCGGTGAACTGAATGAACCGCGTGTTGCCGTCGAGCATCGCGGTTTCGAAGCGGTTGCCGAACTCTTTGACAAAGAAATCGCTGATCGCGTTGGCGGCGATCTCACGCTCGAGCGTGCGATAGCTGGAGTTCATCTGCAGCGTGGTGAAACCAAAGACCACCGCCGCGGCGGCGCAGCCGATGGCCGTCGCCCGCCAGATGGCGCTCACCCCGCGCGAGGGCATGATCTCCGGCCCGATCCGGCCGACAACATGGGCGCGGGCGTTCGATTCCTGAAGGGCGATCTCGCTGAGCACCGCGTCGATGGTCCGCTGACGTAGCGACTCGGGCGCTTCGACCTGCGGCAGCGTCGCGGAAAGGTCCGCCACGCGGGTCTGTTGCGCACGGATCTGGGCCTTCAGTTCGGGCGCCAGCGCCGCGAACGCAGCCTCGAACGCGGCGGATTCCTGCTCGTCGAGCAGGCCCATCGCGTCCAAAGAGGCGAGTTCGATCATCTCGTGCAGAGGGATCTTGCCCCCTTGGGAGATGCTCAGCTTGCGGGCATGTTTCGGGTCGTTCATGGGATTCTCACTGTTCAAGCGGGGATTCCTTCGCCGAGTTCCCGCTCTCTGAGTCTCACGAGGGCCCGGCTGAGCGCGGATTTGATCGTGCCCAGCGGGGTATTGAGTTCATCGCCGATCTGCCGAAGCGTCTGTCCGTTCAGGTACGCGCGGATGAGCACCACCCGCTGCAACTCCGGCAGTTTGTCGATCTGTTTCATCAACTGCGCCATGCGTTCACGACGCTCAGCGGGGATTTCCGGTGCGATCTTCGGTTCGGTCAACTCGGCCTGCCGCTCATCGAGCGCCCCGGCCTTCAAGGCCGCCCGCGCCCGCCGCAGACGATCGACCAGATACCGCCTGGTGATCAGCATCACCCACGTGACCAAAGCCGCACGCTGCGGGTCGTAACGGTCCGCCGTACGCCACAGTCGGATAAAGACCTCCTGCACGGCGTCTTCAGCGTCGGTCCGTGATGGGAGGATCTGGTGAGCCATTCGGTACACAAGCGAGCCAAACCGGTCGTACAACGTCGCCAAGGCCGCCGGATCTTTCCGGGCGACCGCCTGCATCAGCGCAAGATCGACGGCTTGGGCGTCGGGCGATTGCATCGGGTCCTCAGCGGTGATCGTCGGGCGAGAGCCTCTCAACCGACGGGGAGATCATCAAACCTTCCGGATGGCGATACGAGCGGCATCCGGCATCGGATGCGTGAAAGTTGCCGATTGCAGCATACCACAAACGCCCGCAAAGGAGAGGGGGCATAGGGAAAATACCTAAATCAATGTACGGTAAAAAGTTGGTACGGGAAGTTGCCCAGAAGGGGGTTGCGGCACGTGTGAAGATCCGATAGACTTTATGTGTGGGGTTCTGGGTGAAGCGTTGGCGAAGTTGGCGAGCACGTTTTAGACGAGACCGCCTCATGACGCGAAACGTGTCAGAGATGTGCCCGAAGCACGGGAAAGCCGGGGCTGTGGCTCCGCGCGTTCGGCGCGGGTTCACCCTTGTTGACGTGTTGGTCTCGCTGACGGTGATCACCGTGCTGATGGGGCTGTTGCTGCCCTCATTGTCGGGGATCCGTGAAACGACCCGTCGCGTGGTGTGCAGCAGCAACATCCGCCAGTTCGGTCTGGGCATCGCGATGTACACCGAGGACAACCGCGGGTACATCCCCTACAGCAACTTCATCTCCTGGCAAGAGTCCGACCCGAAGTACCGCCCCGACCGGATGATGATCGTCCGCGACGTGAACAACAACGCGTGGGACGGTCTGGGCTTGCTCTTCAGTCGGCAGTACACCCCCGCCGCGGGAATCTACTACTGCCCCTCGCACAAGGGCGAACACCGCAAAGAGGTCTACGAGAGCGCGTGGTCGTCAACACAGGGCGAGATCGTTTCGAACTTCCACTACCGCGGGGTTTCGCCCGGCGGCAACGCGCTGCTTCGTCTGTGGACCGGGTCGAGCGCCATCGTCGCCGACGGGCTCGCGACTCAGCAGGATTACAACCACGTCGAAGGGAACAACACCCTGCGTGCCGACATCAGCGTCGCCTGGGTGGTCGATCGCTTCGGGCAGATCAACAACGTGCTGGCAAAGAGCGAGGAAGACATGCAGGCCCCGCTGCGGGTGCGGATGGCCTGGCAAGAGATCGATCGGGCGGCGAATGCTGCGGAAGCAGCGATGGGCGGGGGACCGACCGGCCCGAACTGATTTCGCGATCAGTCCGAGCCGCTCGTGACAGACAGAATGAAAACCACGGATGATCGATGCAAGCCGTATTTGGCCTCGGCGGTACACTGACGCGATGAAGATCGTGACGAGCCGATGGCGAGCGAAGTCGAGCGAGCGGGCGAGCGGTGGGCAAGTCGGTGCCGGTCGGGGTGGAGGGGGCGGTGGGGAAACTGCGAGTTGTGGGAGTTGGCGGGGAGGTGCTCTGTGAAAGCGATGAGGTTCTTTGCGTCGGCGGGTGTATGCGCCGCAGCGGTGCTGTTGGGCGTGTGTGCGCAAACGGCGATCGCGGGGCCTTTGAACCCGCAGCGGCTGTATGTGGGGATCAACCAGCCGATGGTGGTGAGCGTCGAACGCCCGCGTGATGCGGCGTCGGTCCGACTGGCGCTGCTCGATCCCAGCGGCCGGGTGATCACGCGGAGCGAGCCGATCGAGGGGAACAGCGTTTCGGTTGATCAGGTGCTCCGCGGGATCTGGAGCGGAGGCGACTCATCAGACGTCCGGCCCGCGTCGTCCGTGCTCACGCCAACGACCGGCATGAACCCGGGCGATCAGGCCATCGCGGCCCGCGGCGTGGTGTACGTGCAGATGGAAGTCGGACGCGACGTGCCGACGGAGCCCGTTGCGGGTGAATCAGGCGAGACAAAGGCGACCGAGAAGACGCGGCTCTACACGATGGAGGGCCCGGCCGTGGTCTTGCAGCCGATGGTCAGCCCGGCGCGGGCGGAGGTTCGATCGGCGGCTGGCGTGGTGGGGGGTGCGGGGGGCGGCGGAGCCGCGGGCGGGGTGGAGATGGTCTTCCCGAAAGAGAAGCAGCCGACGGTGAGCTGTTTCTCCGGCTACCGCGTGTATGTCGACGGGCTCGTCAAACTCAAGACCACCGCGGGCGAGTTGACGATCAGGCTGCGTCCGGAGATGGCCCCCAACAACGCGTGGAACTTTCGGCACCTCGCCGAGAGCGGCTTCTACAACGGCACGGATTTTCATCGCGTCGTGCCCGTCGGACGGATCGCGGGTAAGGGCTTTGTCGTGCAGGGCGGCGATCCGACCTCGACCGGCGAGGGGACGCCCGGATACGACATTCGGTTTGAGCCGTCTGCGTTGAAGCACGATTTCGGTGTGGTCTCAATGGCGCGGGATGCGGAGGCCGACACCGCGGGGGCGCAGTTTTTTATCTGCCTCTCGCGAGAAGAGACCGCCCGGCTGGACGGGCTCTACTGCGCCTTCGCGCAGATCGTCGAAGGAGAGAGCGTGCGGACGCTGCGAGCGATTGAATCGGGCAAACTGTTGCCTGGCGGTGATCGACCCGAGAAGCCCGTGAAGATCGAGCGTGCGTGGGTTGAGGATGCGCCGCCGCGGGATAAGCAACCGGCGGAAGCGCGACTCGGCGGTGCTGACGGCGGGCGGTGAAGGGCGGGCTTCGCGTAGAATCGGCTGGAAAGAGAACCAAGGGCATGCACGGCTCTGGAGAGCCGTGCCACCAGAGGACGGTGAGGCATATGAAGGCACACGGCGCGACGGTTGACAAGGTGATGGCGGAGGCGCGGGCGGCGTCGTTCACCAAGCGCTCGATCAAAGGCCCGAGCAAAGAAGCGGGGTTGCGGTTGGCGTTGTCGATGATCGATCTGACGACGCTTGAGGGGAAGGACACGCTGGAGAAGGCTCGTTCGCTGTGCCGAAAGGCCGTGGACCCGGGGGATGGGGTGGCGGGGCTTGGTGGGGGGGGTGGCGGGGGGCGTCCGACGG
>JACVCS010000085.1 GCA_016741915.1 Phycisphaerales bacterium
GATGGACCGGGGTGTGGAGGCGGGGGAGCTGGATTTGGTGCCGTTGGTTTGTGGGAGCGAGGGGACGCTGGCGGTGGGGACGGGAGCGAGGGTGAGGCTGTTTGATGTGCCGCGGGTGGAGGGGGTGGGGGTGAGCGGAAGCGTGAGAACGGGGAGAAGGATGACGAGCGTGGGGAGCTGCGCGGCCCGGCGGTGAATGGGGGCGCGGCGACAGGGCCTGTGCGTTCGGAGAGTCTGAAGAGTGCGATGCGCCGGGCGGACAAGCTGCTGGATTCGGTCTTGGACGGGAAGGTGGACTCGTGGTCGAAGCCCGCGGAGCACGCGGGGAAGGCGAAGGAGTTGGAGGAGTTGCTGCGTGGGCTGATGACGAATCAGCGGGTGAAGGAAAAGTCCGAAGATTTTCGAACGATGCTGGAGGGCTCGGCGACGCACGCGGGAGAGCTGCGGGCGCTGCTGCTGCAACTGCCCAAAGCGGAGGCGAAGACGATCGACGGCAAGTTCGAGAAGCTCGCGGCGTCGTGCGAGGAATGCCACGCGAAGTATAAAGACTGAGGCAGTAGGCACTAGGGACTAGGAACTAGGAACTGGGCACTGGGCATCAGGCACTGGGCACTGGGCAAAGACACGGAACGCCAACCTCTTAGTCGGCTTCGTTCGTTGTTCTGTGCTTTCTTCGTTCTGTCTTCACCAGTGCCTGATGCCTCGTGCCCAGTGCCTACCCCCTCAGTTCATTGCGCACGCGTGCAGGCCCGGGGTGGTGATGGTCAGCAGCAGGTGGACGCGGAGGTTGGCGTCGAGCATGTGCTTGGCGGCTTTCGCGTCCGGGGTGAACCAGTGGCGGAGCGGCGGAGTTGCGGCGGTTGACGAAGTGGTGAGGGCTTGGCAACCCGGGGTCAGGGCGAGGAGGTCGCGGTGGGCGGTTGCCCAGGCGGAGGCGACTTCGAGATCGCTGACGGCCTGCGGCAGCGGTTCGCTGCTGAGCAGGTGCAACCGGCCTTGGGTGTCGAGGGCGAGTTGCACGGCGGGCGTGAAGGGGCAGCGGGCTTGCAGGGGCGAAAGGCCCGCGATAAGTGCGGCGAGGTTGGTCGCTGGCGCGGGGGAGGTGGATGGAGCGGCGAACGATGCCGCGGGCGAAGAAGCCGGGGCGGGTTTGTTGGCGCGATCGGTGATGGGCTGGGATGAGGGCGAGGCCGGCGGCTGATCGAGATCGGCGGTGTCTTCGACGTCGAAGTCGAGATCGAACTCGGCGTGGATGGCCTCGGCGGCGGCGTCGAGGATCGGCGTGGTATCGTCGCGGAGCGAAGAGTGTGTGTTATTCGCGGAGTTTGAAGATGAGGAGGAGGACGGGGTCGAGGGGATGAACTCGATCAGCCCGGCGAGCTCTTCGTCGGTCAGCAGGCGGCGCGTGCGCGGCGAGATGGGCGGGGTGATTGCTCGCGGGCGCGCGGGGGTGGGAGGGGGTTGAGTGGGGGTATTGGCCGCGAGAATGGGCAGGGCCTCGGTGAGTTCGATGGACAAGGGTCCGTCGTAGAGCGTGTCGGCGAGGACGTTGCCCGCGGGGCTGAGGCGGTGGACGGGGGCGAGCATCGCGAGCGGCATGCGGAGGAATGAGCCGGCGGCATCGCTGAGGCGAGCGAAGGCGGCTTTGGCGGTGTGCTCGTCGCTGCCGACGAAGAGGATGCGGATCTCGGGTGTGGAGGGCGTGGTGGAGGTGTTGTTGTTGGTTGAGGTGAAGAGTTCGGCGAGGCGTTTCAGGCGGCGGTAAGCGCCGACGATGCTGGATTGATCGCAGCCGCAGATGAGGGTGATGTGCGTGCAGGCGGGGCTGAGCAGGATGGCGTGCTCGTCGCCTTCGCTTGGGGCGATGACGGTGCGGGAGGTGGCTGAGCGGGCGGAGTGCAGCGCCTGGCGCAGGTCGGTGTGCGGCGTGGTGGGTTGAGGGCGGGAGGGGGAACTGGCGCGGATGTGGAGGCGATCAACGCGGCAGGAGGAGCGGCCGGCACGGACGAGGGTGAGCTGGCCTTGGGTTGAAGCCGAGGCGCGGGCGTGGGGCTGAACCCAGGAGGAGGCGAGCCCGGGGAGCGGGGCTTGCAGGATCACTTCGATCTGCGGCGTGGGGGACGCTTCGGTTGAGGAAAGCGGATCGGGTTGATGATCGCGTGGTTCGTTGTGCTCGGCGAGATCGGTGTGTTGATCGTGATGGTGATCTTCGTCGCGTTTCAGGCGGAGCGTGGCGGTGGGCTGTGCGATTGGTGCGGCGGGTTGGTCGGTTGGTTCGGTTGGCGTGGGCAGAGGTTCTTCGATGATGTCGGGTGGGGTTGAGGCGAGCGGGTCGGGCGTGGAAGGGCCCAGGAAGAGATCGGCGAGCGCGTCGAAGGCCTGGGCGTGCTCGTCGTCGATGGGCATCGGCGGCGGGGGAAAACGCGGTGTGCCCGGGGTTGAGTCGGCGGTTGAAGCCATGGTGCGAAGGTGAGGCGGGTTGAGCGTGTGTGGTCGGGGCGATGAAGATCAGCCCATGACCGAGGCGAGCTGGGGGATTGGCGCGGTGGTGACGTGCACGGCGCTGTTGGCTTCGCCGAAGGGGTTGATGGAGACGACGGGGTTGTAGGGATCGGCGATCCAGCGGCCGTCGACGATGAGGCGGTACTCGTGCTTGCCCGGGGGGAGGGGGACGGTGGCCTCGAAGACCCCGAGGTCGAGGTTGAGGCGCATGGGGGTTTCGGAGAGGGACCAGTTGTTGAACTGACCGGCGATGTAGATGGAGCGGCCGAGGCTTGCGGGGACGATGAAGAGGACGCCCTGGGAAGTTTCGCGCGGGCCGAGGAGGTGGCGGATGGCGGGGTCGGTGGGGATGGAGGTGGTGGGGGGCGTGTTGATGAGTTCGAGTGAGTTGACGCGGACGCGCCCGGCGACGGGGAGGAGGGTGGGGACGTGCGTGGGGGTCTGTGTCTGTGCGAGAGAAGGTGCATTGGTGGTGGGCGCAGCGGCGGCGGGTTGATTGCCGAGCGCGGCGTGGGCGCTGGCGATGCCCATGACGGCGGCGCTGAGATCGGCGCGGATCATGGCGGCGAGTGCGGCGCCTGCGGAGAGGTTCGGGTTGATTGTTGAGGGCGAGGCCGCGGGAGAGGAGGGAGTTGATGGGAAGAGGTTGGTGAGTGCCGGGAGCGGTGTGGTGGCTGTTGCGGTGGCGGTGGTAGCGGTGGCAGCGGTGGGGGATTGAGGTGCCGCGGCGGCGACGGGTGTTTTATCAGCGAGGGGTGTGAGAGGAGACGGGTGTGAAGGTGCGGCGAGGAGGGATTCAGCCGCGGCTGGACGGGTGGTCACGGGGCTGGGCGGCTGGTCGTCGTCGGTGTTCGTGGGAACGGCGTTGGGCGCGGCGGCGACGGTTGGGCGCGATTTGATGGGTGAGCGGATGAGCCATTCGCCCAGGGCGAGGTAGTCTTGGGCGCCGTTGCTGTCGGGGGCGTATTCGACGGCGGGCTGGCCGAAGCTGACGGCTTCGCGGAGGCGCGGGTCGAGGCGGATGACGGTGGGTGCGACGAAGCCCTTGAAGCGTTCGTTAATTTGTTCGAGGACTTCGCGGGCGAGGGCGGAGGAGTCGTCGTGCATGGTGGGCACGATGCGGTAGGGCGGGGCGATGCCGAGCTTTTTGCCCATGGCCTTGATGGTCTGGACCTGCTTGCTGGCGCCTTGAAGGGCGAAGAAGCCGGTCTCGACGGGGATGATGACCTCGGTGGCGGCGAAGAGGGCGTTGAAGGTCAGCAGCCCGATGCCCGGGGGGCAGTCGATCAGGCAGAGGTCGTACTGATCGGCGAGGCGGGTGAGGATGGCGTCGAGGCGTTTCTCGGCGTCGTCGGCGCCCGCGAGCCCGCCGCGGGGGGCTTCGAGTGAGGCGAGGCGGACGGTGCTGGGTGCGAGGTCGAGGTTTCGGCTGACGCGCCAGAGGAGGCGGTTCCAATCGAGGGTTCGCCCGGCGGCGGGGGGGTTGGCCATCGCGTCGCCGATCTGCACGTCGATGCGCTGCTCGGGGATGGCGAGGCCCGCGGCGCAGTGGCTCTGCGGGTCCATATCGACGAGGAGGGTCTTTTTGCCCTTGCGGGCGAAGACGCCGGCGAGGTTGATGGCGGAGGTGGTCTTGCCGCAGCCACCCTTCTGATTGATGATCGCAATGGTGCGCATGGTCGCGGGCCCTTGGGGACCGTGCGCGGCTTGGAACCCGGGTGTCCGAACGGAGCCGGGGCGATGCGCGAGGCGAACAGCCGCCCTTCAGCGCGTCCGGGCGAAAGAACGCACGGGCGCGGGGCAAGCTCGGGCAGGTCCAGACCCTGTTATCGGTGTCCGGTTCGACTTTGCTTGAATCCGGGGAAAGGGGGAACCCCCGTACGACCTGCACTCCCCACACGCCGCAGCGGGCTCAGTTCGAGCTCGGCGCGGCGATCGAGCGGATCGAATCGAGAATCACCGGTGCGGGCACATCGTCGCGGACGACGCAAAGCCCGCCTGTTCGCGGCAAAATCAGACGCAGGCGACCGGCGTCGACCTTCTTGTCGTCGAACATGCGGCGCAGGATCGTTTCGGCGGGGGGAAGGCCCGCGACGACGGTGGGCAGGTCGGCTTGACGAAGAGTTCGTTCAAGTTCGATGGAGACGGGGAGGGCGGTTTTGGAGGTGGGCTTGAGGAGTTTGAGTGCCTCGGCCGTGCGGGCGGCGCAGAGGAGGCCCAGACCAACGGCCTCGCCGTGCTTGAGCGGGCCGATCTGGAGTTGACCCGAGGCGGTGCGCCAGGAGAGGCCCGGGAGGGTTTCGATGGCGTGCGCGAAGGTGTGCCCGAGGTTGAGCATCATGCGCCCGCCGTCGGGCTTGGTGCTGGTCTCGCGTTCGTCGAGCTGAACGATGCGGGCCTTGCAGGCGGTGTTGCGGTGGACGAGCTGCGCGAGGGCGGGCTGGTTGCCCTTGAGCAGATCGGGGAGGGCCTTGCGGGTGAAGTCGCTGAGGTTGGCGTCGCCCAGGGCTTTGCCGATCAGGGCGTGCTTGAAGCACTCGGCGAGGCCTGCACGCAGTTCGCGTGGCGGCAGCGTGGCGAGGGTTGCCACGTCGCAGATGACCAGCGCGGGCGGGTGGAACGCGCCGACCATGTTCTTCAGCAGGCGGGCTTTGCTGCCCCCTTCGCCGTGCTCGCCCGGGACAGTGATGTTGACGGCGGTCTTGCCCCCCACGGCGGCGTCGACCATCGCGAGGAGTGAGGTCGGGCACTGGATGACGTCGATGCCGCGGCGGTAGATGCTGGCGGCGAACCCGGCGAGGTCGGTGGTGATGCCGCCGCCGAGGGCGATGACGGCGTCGCGGCGTTCAAGGCGGAGTCGTGCGGCCTCGGCGAGGACGCGTTGAAGGGTTTCGATGGATTTGTCGTCCTCGCTGGCGCGGACGACGCACACGCCCCAGCGCAAGCTGCGGGCTTCGACACGCTTGATCAGCGGCTCGATCATCGCGGGGGAAAGCCCCGCATCGACCACGAGCAGCACGGCGCGGCGGCTGGAAAGTGCTTCGTCGAGTTCCGGGCAGCGACCGCTGAGCAATCCCGAGCCGACGAGCACCGGATAGCGCGTGCCGGCGCTGACGCCCGCGCGGACGAGGAACTTCTTTGACGCGACTACGGGTGCGGCGGAGGGTGTCTCGACGCGCTGCGCACGGGCCAGCGCGGCTTCCGGACGGCGCGGCTTTGCGGATGGCAAAGGCTTCGACTTCGATGCTGGCTTGGGCTTTGGCGAAGTGTTCGGTGGACGCTTTGCGGCGGTGGGTGCTTTGGGTTGCGACTTCTTGGAAGGTCGCTGTGAAGAAGGCCGAGCGGTGACTTTGCGGCTCTTTGAGGGCATGGGTTGGTGCTCGGAGGAAGGTTGAGAAGAGAAGAAGCACGGCTCTGGAGAGCCGTGCCACCCGAAGCCTACAGCATCGGCTCGTAGCGCATGAGCTGCTTGACGGTGTTGTCGTCGTTCATGATGAGGACTTTGGGGCGGTTGGTGGCGTATTCGTCGTCGGTCATCATGGCGTAGTGCATGATGATGATTTTGTCGCCCGGCTCGACGAGGTGGGCGGCGGCGCCGTTGATCTCGATCTGCCCTTTGCCGGGCTCGCCGCGGAAGATGTAGGTGGTGAAGCGTTGCCCGTTTCGGCAGTTGGCGATGCTGACGGCGTCGTTGACGCGCATGCCGCAGGCGCGGAGGAGGTTCTCGTCGATGGTGATGGAGCCGACGTAATCGGGGCGGGCCGCGGTGACGCGTGCCATGTGGATCTTCGAGTGCAGGACTTGTCTGAGCATGGGTGAGATTCAAAGCGAAAGGCGTGAAAGGAACGGTGGAATGAGGGGCGTTGGATGTCGCGGGAGGCGGGTTGGTTACTCGGCCGTGCGACCGCGGCGTGTGCGTGCGCGGGCGAGGGCCTCGTCGGCGTGGGCGCGGGCCTCGTTGCCTGTTTCGGCGCCCTCGGCGACCTGACGCGGATCGTCGCTGGCGGCAGCGGCGTCGGAGGCGACGGGGGTGCCATCGGCGTTGAGGCGGCGGGCGCCCTCGTGCATGGATTCAAGGTCGTAGTACGCGCGGGTGGTGGGCTCGAAGATGTGCACGACGGTTTCGAAGCAGTCGATGACGATCCAGGTTGTGCGCGTGTCGGCGGAGGTGGAGACGACGGGCTCGCCGCGCTGACGGGCGAGGCGGGTGACCTCGTCGGCGACGGTGCGCATCTGACGGTCGCTGGTGCCGCTGGCGAGGACGAGGTAATCGGCGAGCTGGCTGTGCCCGCGGACGTCGAGGATGAGCACGTCGGTGCACTTCAAATCGCGGAGCGTGCGGGCGATCTGGAGCGTGACCTCGGGCAGCACGGGCGCGGGCGGCGGCACGACGGCGGGGGGCATCGTCATGTCGATGCGCTGGCGCTTTGAGGGGCGGCCGGCACGCGAGGGACGGGCGGACTTGCCCGAACCGGATTTGCTCGCGGGCTTGCCCGGGGCCTTCATCGAAGGCTTGCTCGCGGGCTTGTTGGAGGCTTTGCCCGCGGCGCTGGAAGCGGGTTTGGCGGGCTTGGTGGACTTGGCGGGTTTCTTGCTTTGGGCCATGGGCTTTCTGCGGCTGAGGGAAAGGGAACGATGTCGAACCCGCCTTGGGGTTGCAAATCGGCGGATTGACCGGGTGGATGGTATCTGTACTATTCGACGATGCCCAACCGATCGGCGGCAATTCCTTTGAGCGTGGAGACGCCGATGTCCGGTGCTTTGAGCGAGAAAACGGGTGATTCTGCCGCCTTTGCCGGGTCGAAACGCCCGATCACGGTGGGGGTGTTTGTGGAGCGGATTGATGCGGCGGACGCGCTGTGGACGCAGTGCGACGGACCTTTGGGGCGGCATCATGAGCTGGTCTTTCAGCCCGGGAATCTCGATGCGGACCGGATTTTGTGCTTCGGAACGCCCTGGCCGGGCAATGCGAAGGTGCGGTTGTCGCCCCTTCGGCGGCGTTGGGCGAAGCTGACCGGGACTTTGGGGGAGGTTCGGGCGGCGGCGGCGTGGGAGAAGTTCCGCGGGCGCGATCCGTCGACGATCACGGTGCTCTTCGGCGATCCGCCCCCGGCGGTTGAGGCGGCGGCGGTGAAGGCGGCGTGCGAGATCACGCCCAACGTCTTCGGGCCTGATCCGCGCGTGCATCACCCGATCATCCAGCCCGCGACGTATCACCTCTTTGAGGATGTTGAGTACTTCCGCAACCTCAAACCCAGCGAGAAACTGACGGACCTGGTGGTCATCACCAGCGGCACGGCGGCGCTCCCCGGGCATCGTGAGCGGCTGGCGTTTTTGCGAAAACTTCGGGCGGCGGGCGTGAAGATGGAGTTGTACGGACGGGGGCTGCCGGCGGATCTCTCGCCGCGGGGGAGTTTGATCAATAAGAGCGCGGTGCTGCGGCCGGCGCGGATGGCGTTGGTGATTGAGAACTTCGCCGAGGGTGATCTGTACATCACCGAGAAGATCTGGGACCCGCTGATGTGCTGGTGTTTGCCGCTGTATTACGGATCGAGGGCGGCGGAGAAGGTGCTGCCGAGGGGGAGTTTCGTGCGGTTGCCCGATCTGGGTGATGGGGGTGTTGAGGCGGTTCGGAAGGTGTTGGCGGAACCGGGGCTGTATGAGCGGAGTGTGGAGGCGATCAGCCGGGCAAGGCAGTTGCCTTTGGGGACGCTGCGGCTGGTGGAGTGGTACCGCGAGTTCTTGCTGAGCGGGCGAGTGGGGGCCCCGTGGAGCGGCGGGCGGATCGAGCGCTGGCCCTTGCCGGGCGAGCCGGAGTTCAGCGCGGTGTGGAAAGGCGGAGCGAACGGGCACGCAGGGGGTAAGTCATGAGCGGCAAGTTTGTGTTGCAGTGGGGCGAGTTCGATCTGGAGCCGACGGAGGGGTATGTCGAAGGGCCGACGCGTGATGACGTGCGGTCGATCGTGCTGCACCTTGGGCTGTGCGAGAACGGGTTTGTTGTGCTGGCGCAGAGCGAATCGAAGTTCATCCAGACGGGTATTGCCGATCCGGAGGAGCCCGAGGCGGGGCTGGTGGTGCAGTATCGCGACGGCGGGAACGACAAGCACTTTCAACTCAACGACGAGTTTGTCGACGCGGCGCGGGCGGTGGAAATGCTGCTGGCGTATTTCGACGATCCGAAGACCATCGGCGAGAAGGGCCCGTGGGTTCGTATTGAAGGGTGAGCGGGCGGTGGGTTACGCGGCGTGATCGTCGCGGCCGCGGCGTTTGGATAAACGCGCGGGGCGGTGCATGAACGGTTCGAGCTCACTGGGGATCGTGCGGATGCCGCGGCGCTGGGCCTTGCTCACGGCGTACCACAGCGACAGGTGCATACGGTGGCGCACGGCGTCGGTGATGTTCAAACCGAGCGCCTGCATCGCCTCCAGCGACCAACGCCAGGCGTGGTACTCCTCAAGGCAGCGCGGTTTGTAGGTGTCGAAGCCGATGGCGTGGTGCCCGATCTCGTGGAGAAAAACCGCGGCGGACATGGGGCCCTTGGGCTTCGGGGCTTCGATGAGGTTGACGATGCTGCCGTCGCGATAGGCGACGCGCCAGGCCATGCCGGTCATGCCGCTGCGCCACTTGCGCACGCGGACGCGGTAGCGCGTGAGCATGAGCTGCGTGATTCGGTCGTAGCGCTCGTCGGCGGTTTCGCTCGTGCTTGAGCCGAGCAGATGCGGCGGCGTGTCGATCGGGATCGCTGGTGCGGTGAGGGCTTGCGGCGCTTGCGGCTTACGTCGGCGGCGTTTGGTTTTGGTGACGACAGGCATCGATGCCGACGGAGCGGCGGTGGGGGGCTTGAGCGCCGGTGGACGGACGCGGGGTTTCTTCACGCGGGCGGGAGTTTTGACCTCGATGCCGGCGCGTTGGTCCTTCGCGCGACTCTTGCCGGTCACGGCATCACGCAGCGTGCGTGCGATCGGCTCGATGAAGTCCCACAGCGTCAACATCCGTGCACTCGCGATTGATCGACCGTTTCTTCTCTGTCGCTCGGGGCCTGATGAACTATCTATCGGACAACGTGGAGCCACCGGACGCTCAATCATTGGGGCTTGCCGCCTTGGAGTTGCATCTCGGGCGCGTCGGTGGGCGTGCCGGCGATTTTGGAGCCGTTGGCAAACTCGCTCCATTTCATGGCACGTTTGCCGGGGGCTTGGACTTCGAGCAGGCGGAGGGTGGTGCCCTGGCCGCAGGCGATGAGCCCGGTTGCGCCGGCGAGGATCTGCCCGGCGGGCCTGGGGCTTTTTGCGTGCGATTCTGCCGCGTGCATGGCCTGGGTGCTGATGTCGTCGAGGGCGGTGGTGCTGCGGAGCAGACGAAGGTTCTGATCGCGGAAGCGCACGGTCACGCCGGGCCAGGGGTTGAGCCCGTTGATCCGTCGGCGGCAATCTTCCGCGGCTAAAGCAAAGTCCACCCACGCGTCGAGCTTGCTGAGCTTGCGGGCCTTGGTCACGAGCGCTTCGTCCTGGGGCAGGGCGATGTCGTTGCCCGCGGCGTGTCGCTGCAGGACTTGGCGGATGAGGGCCGGGCCGTCGGCGCTGAGTAGGTCGTGCAGGTCACCCGCGGTGGTGGAGCTTTCGATGGCGCGCTGCGATGAGCCCAGCATGAGCCCCGCGTCCATGCGCTGGGCGATGGTGATGACGGTGTTGCCGGTGGTTGCGTCGCCGGCGAGGATCGCCGCCTGCACCGGGCCCGCGCCGCGCCAGCGTGGTAGGAGTGAGCCGTGGAGGTTGACGGCCCACACGCCCTCGATGAACTCGGGGGGGAGTTTCTGCCCGAAGGCGATGACGATCCACGCGTCGGTCAGCCCCGGGCCCGCGACGGCGCGGATGCTCGCGCACGCCGACGGTTCGCTGACGCTGGCGGGTTTGAAGATCGGGATGTGCGGGGCGTGCTCGCTGGCCCACTGGGCGATGGGCGTGGGCGTGAGGCTCATGCCACGCCCGGCGGGTTTGTCGGGCTGGGTGACGATGCAGACAACTTCGTGCTCACGCACGAGAGTTTCGAGCGTCGGAATCCCAAAGGCCCCCGCACCAAGAAACGCGATCCGCATAGGCAGTGAAGGTAGGCTCGCGGCTTACACGGGTACGACGCTCTCGGTGGCTCGGCGGATGAAGGTGTTCAGGCGATTCTCGCTGGGGAAGATCGCGGCGAGGGTCAGCAGTGCGAACCCCACGCCGATGAAACCGAGCGGGTCATGGAAAACGAAGACCACCACGCCGCCGAGGAGGCCGATGCCTTCCATCATCGCCGCCCCGGTGATGGTGAGCTGCCCGTAGATATTCAGGATCATCCGCCCGGCCTCGACATCGTCGCGGCGTTCCTGCCAGAGCTTGCGGGCCCGGCTGCCGCTGGCTTTGGAGATCGCAAACGCGAAAGCCATCGGCATTGTGAACATCATGACGAACATCACCAGGACGACGGGGTTGAAGCCCGCGATCGTGGACGTACTCGGCAGCGGCCCGGGCGGCGGCACACTGGGCACGGGCACGCCCGTTGGCCCCGGCGCGGGCGCGCTCGTTCCGCTCGAAAAGAGCATGAACGCGCCGACACCCGCGAAGATCACCACGCCCAAGATGAACGCGGAGACCACGATGCGAATCTGCGTCAGCAGCGTCTTGGAGGTGAGGTTGACCTGTTCGACGCCGGGCTTGTAGAGGAACATGAGTGCAGTCTACCAGAGAAGTTGGTGCCGTCGACGACGCTGGATTTGGGGCTCAAGCGGACAAGTCGGTGGTAGGTGTTCACGCCGGGGCTTCACGCGGGATATGGTCTTTGCAGCATGAAATACGCCATCATCATCGCCGACGGTGCGGGGGACTATCCGCTGAAGGAACTGGGCGGGCGCACGCCTCTGCAGGCCGCCCGCACGCCCGCGATGGATCGGCTGGCGAGCATGGGCAGGCTGCTGACCGCGAAGACCACGCCGCCGGGCTTTGGTGCGGGGTCGGATGTGTGCACGATGGACCTGCTGGGGTATGACCCGCGAAAGTACCATACCGGGCGTGCACCGCTCGAAGCCGCGGCCATCGACATGCCCATCGGCGAGCACGACTTTGTCTTCCGCGTGAACCTTGTCACCGTGGGCACAAGCCCCGCGGACAACGGCAAGATGCTCGACCACTCCGCCGGCGGCATCAGCGATGCCGAGGCGAAGACGCTCTTCGAGGATCTGCTTGCGCACTGGCAGAAGACCCTCCCCGCGCGGGCGAAGACCCTGGCGCTCCGTCACGGCGTGTCGTACCGATCGAGCATGGTGGATTCCTCGCGCCTGCGGTACGACCGGATCAAGACGACCCCGCCGCACGAGATCCCGGGCGAGGCGTGGGAGAAGAACGTGCCCGTCGCGACGGATGCCGAGGGCGAGCCCGCGGCGGCGGCGCTGCGTGAACTCATCACCACGTCGCAGGCATTCCTCGCGGCTCATCCGATCAACCGCGCACGCACCGCTTCGGGCAAGCGACCGGGGAACACCGCGTGGATCTGGGGGCAGGGCACGAAGCCGCGGATGCCCGGCTTCAAAGAACGCTTCGGCATCCGCGGGAGCATGATCACCGCGGTGGACCTGCTGGCGGGGATCGCCAAGCTCATCGGCTGGGACCGGCTTGATGTTCCCGGCGTGACGAGTTATCACGACACGGACTACGCGGCGCAGGGCTCGCACACCGTCGCGGGGCTCGATCGATACGACCTGGTGGTCTGCCACGTCGAATCGCCCGACGAATCAAGCCACCAGGGCGACTGGCGCACGAAAGTCGCGGCCATCGAAGCCATCGACGAGAAGGTCGTGGCGCCGGTGCTGGAGAAGTGCCTGACGTTCCCCGCCTGGCGGCTGATGGTCCTGCCCGACCACTACACGCTCGTCAGCACGCGCAAGCACGACGCCACGCCCGTGCCGATCGTGATGGCGGGTTCGGATATCACGCCC
>JACVCS010000086.1 GCA_016741915.1 Phycisphaerales bacterium
CTTCCCGCTGAGACATGATCGACCTCGCCTTCCAAGCCATCACGCACCTCCTTCGAAGGTGCGGAATGATCCCGCCGCGTGTCAACCATGTCCCCGAACGCTGTCAGCGATGTCCCCGGTCTGTACAGCTTTGCACGATCGGTGCAAAGACCCTCAAACTCACTCCGGTTCATCTCCCAGCCCCGAAGGGGCGAAGGCCTGTAGCCACGGGTGAAGCGAAGCGCAACCCGTGGAAAACAGGCACGCAGAGAACTGACCCCTCAACATCAACCTGCCCCGAAGGGGCAGAGGACTTGAAAGTGCCACCGATCGTCCAAAGGACGATCGGCGCAAAGACCCTCAAACTCACTCCGGTTCATCTCCCAGCCCCGAAGGGGCGAAGGGATGTAGCCACGGGTGAAGCGAAGCGCAACCCGTGGAAAGCAGAACAACCAATCCATGAACATCAACCTGCCCCAAAGGGACAGAGGACTTGACCGTGCCACCGATCGTCCGTTGGACGATCGGTGCAAAGACCCTCAAACTCACTCCGGTTCATCTCCCCGCCCCGAAGGGGCGAAGGCCTGTAGCCACGGGTGAAGCGCAGCGCAACCCGTGGAAAGCAGAACAACCAATCCATGAACATCAACCTGCCCCGAAGGGGCAGAGGACTTTTCCAAGCCACCGATGATCCAAAGCACGACCGGTGCTCCAAAAATAAAAACCCCCCGAGCAATCTCAGGGGGCGTTCTATCCGTTTCCATCATTCCACCATTCACCCAATATTCCGCAGCGGCGTCGCACGCCCATACTTCGGGTGCCCCGGCGGCGTCGCATTCTGTTGCTGCTGCTGTTGCTGAGCCTGCTGCGCCTGCGTCAGCGGGATCGGCGCCGGGATCGGCCCGCCCGCCGGGCCGTTCGTCGTGTTCGAGCGCCCGCCGCCCACCACCGTGTTCAGCCCCAACGTCTCGCCGCTCCCGCCCGCCGGGTTCACCGTCGAGCCGCCGGCATTTCCGCCCGCGTTCGTCGCCGGGGCGGGCTCACCATTCACCCGCCGGTTCCGAACCGCGTCGATGCGCTGGTCCAGCTTCCCCAGGATGTTCTTGACTTGGTCGAATGTCTTCGCTGAAGTAGCCATGGCAGCGCAACCTCCTTGTCGCCGTGATTCTCACTATCGGTCCCCGCCGCCTCCGCCTGAGCCCAACCGCACAATCCCGCGCGTCAACACCTCCCGCCCGTACCGTCTGTAACGCCTGCTCCGCCCGCGCGTCCGGATAAACACAAGACCCCGGGCACTTCTGCCCGGGGTCCTCGGTTCAAATCCAGATCAGGCCAACGCCCGATCGTTCGTTCAACCTCACATTACCGACGCCGACGGCCCGCAACCAGCCCGCCAAGACCCAGCAGCGCCATCGCGCCCGGGGTCGGGATGAAGCGGTTGTAGTTCGCGATCGTCAGCGTACCGGCGTTGAACCCGATGTTCGTCCCGCCGTCAAGGTTCCCCGTCCACGCGTTCGTACCCGGGATCGACTCGTTGCTCAGGTAGCCGCTCTCCGCGGTGTACAGCCCGAACCAGTTGATCGTCGAGCCCGTCACGCCGCCGATGGTGGCGTAAGGAATCGAAACTTCACGGAACCCCGTGCCGCTGCCGCCAGCCGAGCCGAAGAACTGCAGGAAAGTGATCTGCCCGGGGAACCCGCCCGGCTGCTGCGCGAGGCTGAACAGCACCGCGCCGAAGTTGCCGAACACCAGCGTGTGCGACACCGTGATCGGGTAGTTCACCGAAGCGCCCTGACCCGAGGCCGGCAGCGTCGACGCGCGACGCCCGCCGTCCGACGTGTCGCTGCCGTTCTGGCTCGTGATTGTGCCGCCGCCGTCAACGTTGAAGTAGATCACGAAAAGGTCGTTCACGTTCCCGCCCGGCTGCCAGCCGACCTGCCAGTTCGTGTTCGACGCGCCCATATAAACGGTGCTGTTGCCCAGCGTCCCGCCGAAGCCCGACGCCGCGTTCCCCGCGTACGACTGGCTGTTGCCCGCGCCGTACTCGTTGGCGCTCAGCGTGTTGTCCGCCGCTCGCGCACCCGCCGGGTTCGCCTCGATACGCGTAGTCACCAAACCCGCCTGGGCGCTCGCGCTCAGACCGGCCAAAGCAACGATCACAAAAGCCTTCTTCATCTCTCGCTCCTCAACGTGCTCGGGCCACCGCCAATCGCTTTACACACGCAATCAGCAAACAACCCGAAAATGCAGATATGACCCTCTAAACCTACCCGCACACACAGAAAAAACCACAAAACCCCACGCTTTTCCCCAGTCACCCCCCAACCCCCCCAACCCATCTCTATCCCAAAAAGCAAAAGACCCGCGCCACCCCAAAGTGGCGCGGGTCGTCTATCGAAAGTCCATCGAGTCAGAAAGACCGGTTCTGATTCAGGGATGATATAGGTATTTATACCTAGTTCTAGCCTGGCCCATCGACCAAAACCTGCCCAAACCCGTTCGGGATTCAATTGTGCCGCGCGGCACAATTGATCTGCATCGACCAAAACCTGCCCATCACTTCTTCCCAGCCGACCCGATCGCCCCCGAGATCCCCGGCACGTCCTCCGCGCCAGCGGGGATCTGGATCGTCGAGCCCTTGAAGTCCTCGCCCACCGGCTGGACCTTCCCGCCCAGGTGCTTCGCCAGGAACGCCTCCGTTACCGCGTAGAAGCTCATGCGGTTCTCAGGCCGGGCGAAGCCGTGCCCTTCGTCCGGGTACAGCACGTACGTCACCGGGATGCCCTTCTTCTTCATCGCGTCGACGATCTGCTCCGACTCGGTGAACTTCACGCGCGGGTCGTTCTTGCCCTGCCCGATCAGCAGCGGCTTCTTGATCCGGTCCACGTACGTCAGCGGCGAGCATTCCGCCAGGAACTTCTTCCCCTCGGGCGTGCGCAGGTCGCCGACGCGGGCGGCGAACATCTCGATCGCCGGCGCCCAGTAGGGCGGGATGCTCTCGAGCAGGGTCTGCAGGCTGCTGGGCCCGACGATCGCCACCGAGCAGGCGAAGGTGTCGGGCGTGAACGTCACACCGACGAGGGCGGAGTAGCCGCCGTAGGAGCCGCCGTAGATCGCGACCTTGCTCGGGTCGGCGATGCCTTCCTTGACGGCCCAGTTCACCGCGTCGATGAGGTCGTCGTGCATCTTCTTGGACCACTGTTTGTCGGCGGCGTTGATGAAGCTCTTGCCGAAGCCCGTTGACCCGCGGAAGTTCACTTGGAGGCAGGCGTAGCCGCGGTTGGCGAGCCACTGGGCCTCGGGGTCGAGGCCCCAGGAGTCGCGGGCCCAGGGGCCGCCGTGGACGTTGAGCACGAGCGGGACGGGGGCATCGGGCTTGCCGTCGTTGTTCTTGTCGCTGCCCGTGGGGAGGGTGAGGTAGGAGACGAGGTCGAGCCCGTCGCGGCTCTTGATCACCACGGGCTTCATCGCTTGCAGGGGCAGACCTTCGAGGGACGGCTTGTTGCTGAAGGCGAAGGTGGCCTTCTTCGCGGCGCGGTCGTAGATGTAGGAGCGGGCGGGGCCCTTGTCCTGCGCGAAGGCGACGACCCAGGTCTTGTCGTCGAGCGAGCGGCTGGTGACGTTCATGTCACCCTCGCTAACCGTGCGGAGGTAGGCCAGGTCGGGCTCGATGGACTTGTCGAGGACCTTCCACTCGTCGCGCATGTACTCGAAGGAGACGGCCTGCACGGTCTTCTCGGTTGGGTGCATCATGACGTTGCCGGCGTCGGCCTTGGCGTCCTCGGCGAGCAGGGAGATCTTGCCGGTCTTGAGGTCCTTGGCGACGAGCGCCGCGGTGTTGCGGTCGCGCGAGTCGAGCATGTAGAGCGTCTGCCCGTCCTTGCTGAAGCCCATGGGGCTGGTGGTCAGCGAGTCCTGCTGGCTGATCTTGACGAAGGAGTCGAAGGTGACGGAGGCGGGCTCGTGCTCTTTGCCGGGCTTGGCGGCGGTGGAAGAGGCCTTGAAGTACTCGACGCCTCCATCGCTGGTCATCTTGCTGGCGAGGCGGATGTCGTAGTTGTCGTCGGTGGTGACGGAGGCCCACTGGTCGTTGGTGAAAAGGAGGGTGAGCGCGCCGGTGGAGAGGTCAACGCGGTAGATGTCGTGGAACTGCGGGTTACGGTTGTTCAGCCCGATGAGGATGTGGTTGGGAAACTTGTGGCTGACGGCCTCGATCTGTGCGGCGGGGCGGAGGGGTTGGCCGCTGGGGAGGATGATGGGCTTGCCGTCGGGTCCGTTGATGGTTTCGAAGGGGGTGAGGTCGGTGACTTTGGAGGTTTCGAGGTTGACGCGGTAGACCTTCCAGTTTTCGTCGCCTCCCACGTCCTGGAGATAGAGCAGGTCGTTGTTGTTGTAGGCCCAGAAGTACTGGCGGATGCCGCGGGAGGTGTCCTTGGTGACGGGCTTGGCGGCGGCGATGTCGTTGACGGGGGCGACCCAGACGTTGAGGACGCCGGCGACGGGGGCGATGAAGGCGACGCGCTTGCCGTCGGGGCTGACGCGGAGGGCGGTGCGGTCGGGGTTGCCGAAGAGGACGCTGCGGGAGATGAGCCCGTCGGGTGAGACGGCGGCGGTGGGTGCGGCGGCGGCCTTGGCGTCGCCCGGAGCGGCGGCGGGAGCCGCGGCGCCGGCGGCACCGGCCATCATGGAGAGCAGGAAGGCGGAGGCGAAGATACGGACGTTGCGGGGGCGGAATGACATCATTGTGCGGAACTCCCGAGAGTGGGGGCGGAACGGTCAGAGCGCGGCGACAGAGCCGGGCAGGACGTTGCCCCACGGAGGATTATTGGGCTTTGGGGGGGATGGGTTGCGGGGGAGGGGAATGGGCACTGGGCACTGGGGACTGGGCATTGGGGACAGAGCACATGGCACAGGGCCACAGGGCACATGGCACAGCAGGAGGGGGCCTCATTCTTGATCCGTTGCGTTCGTTGAGGAATCTCCCGCGGCGATAATCAACATTTGACTTCTTCGTGTGGCGCCCGCTCTACCACATTCTGCATCCACATACACATTTCCGCACGTACACTGACCACTCTTGTTTGATTCGATGACATCGTTGCAGGCCAGACACTTGTAAAAGATGCAATCGCCCGACGGCCATGATGATTTGGCGTGAACAATAGTTCCAAACAGTTCTTTTCCGTGGAAACTGAAATTGATTGTTTCTTGATCCATAAGCAGACTCTGTTTGAGTGAAGTTCGTTTGGCGCGTGTCGCGGGCTGGCCCTTTGCGATGGCAAACAGACGATATTGTTGCCATGTGCGGCGGACAGCGACGTTCATGGTGGTGGTCTCTTCGTTTCGTCAGGTAGCCCACTCGGTTTCTTCCGGCAACGACCCTTCTTTCCAGAGTACCGAGATTTTCCTTGCGGCTCTTGCGTATGCAAACTCGTGCTTGTGCTCGGCCGGTTTGAGCAGTTGAATGCGCCCGGTCTTTCGGCAAATCTCGAGCTCGCCCCATTCCCCGCCGGCGGACGAGTTGCGGAATTTGTAAACGGCGACCGAATCATTGAGCATCATACGAATGATCAGTATGTGCATTTGGTTGCGACTCGCGGTGGCAGGTGCTTGGGTTGAAGAAAATGCGTGCCGGGGCTGTGTTATCTGGAGTCGGTGAAATCAGACTGATGGCCTTTGATGATCGGTAGCACGGGATCTCGGTTGGTTGGACTGATTGCTGGGTATGTTTCTGTTCGAGCAACCGATGCGGAGTGCGTAGGTGTGATTGCGTTCTTCTGTGGTCATACTCAAGGCGATCTTGTGTTGACTTGGATGAATCGTGAGGAATGGCTGTGCTGAGAAATCAGATATCGTTCATGAGGTATTGCCGTAGCTTTGATTCCTCGGAATAGTGGGCGTCGGCGATAAAAAAGCACGCAGACGACCATCGTTCGGTATTGCGGGTATCGAGCTTGATTGTGTCAAAGTATACTTGCAAACAAATGTCGTGTACCTTCTTGACAAGATCAGGATAATCCAGCCAGCCAACAAAATTCATCCAGAGTTCAGATTGACCGCGTTTTGTGAAATACCAGCTTATGTCAAAGCAGGTATCAGGATCACGCCACGCCGTGCAGAATCCGTGTTTTTTGTTGCGGTACCTGTTGAGAAGATCTCTTTGATCGATGGCAACAAAATCGCCAGATTCAGGATCAATTGTGTAAACCGATCCGTAGTGGGGATTGACGAGTGAAACAGATTCCTTTGCGATCATGTCCACGATGGTGTCGAGCGCTGAGAGCTGCGGGTCGTACATTCGAAATGCTAAGCAGAGTGCCATAGTTGCTGCTTCTTGAGTTGGATCTGGGGGTCTGAAATCGGGAAACAACTGTACCGGTTTTGTCTTTGCCTGCACGCCAAGGTAGGGGGCACCACCAGTTCGCTGAGGTCAGAGTTCACGGTGTGGTCGGTGTTGATGGGCGGTGGTTTCGGCTGTGGTGAGTTGCTCTCGATTGTTGGCGGGGGAGATCACTGCCATTTTCGGCGGACGAGCATGGGGACGCCGGCTTTGAGTTCGGTGAGTGGGGGGAGTTTCCAGCCTTGGGCGCCGAAGCGGTTGAGGGCTTTGAGGAGGGCGTTGAAGTTGCCGGTGGTGGAGTTTTCGCCGAAGTGGCGGACGGTGAGGTCGATAGCGATGGGCTCGCGGACTTGGGAGGCGGTGAGGGCGTCGCCGGTTTCGAGCAGGGCGGTTTCTTCGAAGATGGTCAGGTAGGCGTATTCGTAGACGACGAGGCGGGACTTGCGGGAGTCGTCGGAGTGGGCGGCGGCGAGGAGGAGGCCGCTGAGGATGAGCATGGCGGCGACGGACAGGAGCAACGAAGGACGGTTGAACTTCGTCAGGGGCATGGTGATCTCCGGGTTTGGTGATTGGGGCGGAGGGTTTCTTGACGGCGCAGGACGCGACGGATCGCCTGATTCACGGTGAGTTCGATGGTGTGTACAGGTGAGATTCAGTGGGGTTGAGGTTGTGTGGTTGTTGAGGAGGTTGAGTTGGAGGGCGCGCGGCTCTGGAGAGCCGTGCCACCTGGAGGCGAGAGCCTTGCGAGTTGAAGGCTCCAACAATCGGGGATCGTGAAGACGGCGTTCAAGGTCATTGTGATTGGCGGCGGGCACGCGGGCGTGGAGGCGGCGTGGGCGGCGGCGAATGTGCTGGGCTTGGCGGAGGATGGGTCGGCGACGGTTGCGCTGGTGACGCAGGACCCGGAGAAGATCGGGGTGATGTCGTGCAACCCGGCGATCGGGGGGCTGGCGAAGGGGCAGATCGTTCGGGAGATTGATGCGCTGAACGGGTTGATGGGGTTGGCGACGGACGCGACGGGGATTCAGTTCAAGGTTTTGAATACGTCGAAGGGCCCGGCGGTGCACGGGCCGCGGGCGCAGTGTGACAAGCACGCGTATGCGCGGGCGGTGCAGGGGATGATCGCTGGGCGGGCGGAGATTTGTGTGGTTGCGGGGAGTGTGGAGGGGTTGGTGGTGGAGGGTGGGGAGGTGCGTGGGGTGAGGGTGTTGGGGAAGGGGCGAGGCTTGAAAGCTCAAAGCTCGAAAGCTCAAAGCTCAAATGGGCAGAGCTCAAAGGCTCAAAGCTCAAATGGTCAAAGCTCAAAGGCTCAAAGCTCAAATGGTCAAAGCACAAAGGCTCAAAGCTCAGATGGGCAAAGCTCGAATCAGCAGAGTTCACGTGGTGACGATTCGGCGGGTGATTTGCGTTTTGAGGTTTTGAGCTTTGAGCTTTCCGCCGATGCGGTTGTGTTGACCACCGGGACGTTTATGCGTGGGTTGATGCACACGGGAGAGCGGAAGACGGCGGGGGGGCGGTTTGGTGAGGCGGCGGCGGTGGGGATTTCTGGGGCGCTGGCGGGGCTTGGGTTTGAGCTGGGGCGGCTGAAGACGGGGACGCCGCCGCGGTTGAGGCGGGGGACGATCCGGTGGGAGGAGTTGCCCGAGCAGTTGGGTGATGAGCGGGCGGTGGCGTTCAGTGATTTGAGCGGGATGTTGAGTGAAGAGGAGGAGGGTGGCGAGCGGTTGGGTGCGGCGTCGCTCTCGCGGTTTCCGGTGCTTCGGCAGACGGATTGTCGGATCACCACGACGAGTGCGGCGGTGCACCGGATCATCCGTGAGAATCTGCATCGGGCGCCGATGTATTCGGGGCAGATTGAATCGGTCGGGCCGCGGTATTGTCCGAGTCTGGAAGACAAGGTGGTGCGGTTTGCGGAGCGGGAGAGCCACCAGGTTTTTCTTGAGCCGGAGTCGTTGAGCGACGACTGGGTGTATTGCAACGGGATTTCGACGAGCCTGCCCGTGGATGTGCAGGATCGGATTGTGCGGTTGCTGCCGGGGTGTGAGGGGGCGGAGATTTTGCGGTACGGGTATGCGGTGGAGTATGACATGGTCAAGCCGCACCAGATTTATGCGACGTGCGAGACGCGTGGGGTGCGGGGGTTGTTTTTGGCGGGGCAGATTAATGGGACGAGCGGGTATGAGGAGGCGGCGGGGCAGGGTTTGCTGGCGGGGCTGAACGCGGCGCGGCGTGCGCGGGGAGAGGAGGCGGCGGTGCTGGGTCGGGAGGAGTCGTATATCGGGGTGATGATGGATGATCTGGTGACGAAGACGCCGACGGAGCCGTATCGGATGTTTACGAGTCGGGCGGAGCATCGGCTGAATCTTCGCGCGGATAACGCGGCGGATCGGCTGACGCCTGTGGCGGAGCGGGTTGGGCTGATGAGGCACGGGGATTTGTCGCGGCTGCGGGCGGGGCGGTTTGAGCGGCGGTCGCGGCTTTTGCGTGAGTTGGGTGAGTTGATTGATCGGACGCGTGTGGGGGAGAAGACGCTGGCGGAGTTGTGCCGACGGCCTGAGTTCACGGTTGAGGAGCTGATGCGGTATGTGGGCGGGGCGGGGCGGGATTGGCCGACGGAGGTGGTGTTTACGGCGCACACGGACCGGTTTTATCAGCATTATTTGAGGAAGTCGCGGGAGCAGATGACGCTGCAGGATGATCTGGAGCGGCGCGGGATTCCGGCGGAGATTGAGTATGAGCGGCTGGTGCACTTGAGGGCGGAGGCGCGGCAGGCGTTGATGAAGTTTCGGCCGGTGACGCTGGCGCAGGCGTCGCGGCTGGAGGGGATGACGCCGGCGGACGTGACGCTTTTGGGTGTGCTGGTGAAGAAGTGGCGTCAGGAGCAGGGGCGTCGCACCGGGGGCGAACCGCCCGTACCATCGCGGTGATGTTCATTCTTCCGGCAATCGTGAACATGGGCGGGGCGGTGGTGCACGGCGCGACGGCGATGGCCGCGGGGGCGGAGGGAGCGGCGGCGGCGGGTGCGGGGGGCGGGGGAGAGGATCATTCGGATACGGCGATTGTGCGTTCGCTGGTGGTGATGCTGATCGCCGCGGCGCTGGTGGCGATGGTGCTTCGGCGGGTGAAGCTGGCGACGATCCCGTGTTACTTGATTACGGGGGCGATCATCGGGCCGACGGCGTTGGGGCTGGTGTCGTCGCCTGAGAGCGTGCAGGCGATTACGTCGCTGGCGGTGGTGATGCTCATGTTCACCATCGGGCTGCACCTGAACCCCTCGGAGCTTCGCGGCGGCGGGATGGTGCGGACGTTGACGGTCGGGGTTGTGTCGACGCTCGCGGTGGTGGGGGTCTTCTGGCCTTTGTCGGCGACGGCGACGGGGTCTGTGCAGTCGGGGCTGGCGATCTCGATGGCGATTGCGATGAGCTCGACGGCGGTGGCGATGCGGCTGCTGAGCGATTATCGCGAGACGCAGCGGGCGCTGGGGCGGCTGGTGGTGGGTGTTTCGATCATGCAGGATCTGTTGTCGCTGGCGGCGCTGGCGTCGATGCCTCTGCTGGCGGCGTGGGCGGGGGTGAAGGGTTCGGGGGATTCGTCGGCGCACGCGGCGTTTCTGCTGCCTCAGAATTGGAGCACGGTGTTGAAGGCGGTGGGGGGGCTGGTGGGGATCACGCTGTTCATTCTGGCGGGGCGGGCGATCTTGCCGCGGCTGGTGTTCGAGGCTTCGCGCGGGGCGTCGAGTGAGATTGCGCTGGTTTTCTCTGCGGGTGCGGCGTTGTTGGCGGCGGTGGTGGCGGCGGGGCTTGGGTTCTCGCCTGAGCTGGGGGCGTTCACGGCGGGGTTCTTGCTTTCGAGCACGCCGGCGAAGCATCAGTTGGCGGGGCAGCTTTCGCCCATGCGTGACTTGTTCATGGCGATTTTCTTTACCGCTGTGGGGATGAAGCTGGAGTTTGCGGCCGTGCGGGATGGGTGGATGCTGATTTTTATTGGTGTGGTGGGTGTGCTGGTTCTGAAGACGTTCATCATCGCGGCGACGGCGTGGGCGTTGGGTGCGACGAGCACGCTGGCGGCGCGGGCGGGGCTTTTGCTTGGGCAG
This sequence comes from Phycisphaerales bacterium, assembly GCA_016741915.1. Classification (GTDB taxonomy): domain Bacteria; phylum Planctomycetota; class Phycisphaerae; order Phycisphaerales; family UBA1924; genus JACVCS01. Next base: position 10,413 of record JACVCS010000086.1, read on the forward strand.
GCGGGCGAGTTCACGATCGTGGTTCTGGCGGCGGCGAGCGCGTCGGGGCTGGTGGATGGCGAGGCGAACTCGCGGTTGATTGCGATTGTGGTGTTGACGCTGCTGATGGTGCCGCCGTTGTATAAGTCGCTGGCGCGGTTTGATCCGGTGGTTGCGCGGATCAAGCCGGCGGGGTGGACGCGGTCGAACGCGTTTGCGGAGCCGGTGCATACGCCGCCGCCGAGTGCGCCGGGGCGGAAGCGGCCGTCGGCGTTGTCGCTGCCGGAGCCGACGGGGAACGGGACGGCTCCGGAGACGGGCGTGAAGGCGGCGCCGACTCGGCATGCGGCGCCGAAGCACGTGATCATCGCGGGGTTCGGGGTGGTTGGGCGGTCGCTGGCGGACCGGCTGGACCTGATCGATATCCCGTTCGTTGTGGTGGACATGAACCAGTCGACGATCAACACGCAGATCAAGCTGGGTCGGCGGGCGATCTATGGGGATATCTCCAACGCGGAGGTGCTGGAGTCGGCGGGGATCGCGCACGCGGACGCGGTGATGCTGACGATCCCGGATGATGAGGCGACGCTGCGGGCGTGCAAGGTGGTGCGCGAGCACCGCGCGGATGTGTACATCGCGGCGCGGAACAGTTTTCTGTCCAAGGCGATGCAGGCGATGCAGCTCGGCGCGGACCTGGTGGTGGTGGAAGAGGTGGCGACGGCGGAGGCGATGGCGAAGCAGGTGATGGATGCGCTGGTTCGGCGTGCGGCGGCGGCGGGTGCCCAGAGCGCCAAAGTGCAAAGCGAGAGCCCGGCGAAGGAGTAGGTGGGTTTGGTTGCGGGGAGGCTCAGGTCGGGTGAGAGCGCAGGGTCTTTGAGAACAGAGTCACCGAAGAGGCGAGGGCGTTGTTGCACCTACCATGTGTGCGATGTCTGACGAATCGACGATCCGGGTGAACTTTGCGAGGCCTATGCCGATCTTTCCGCTGCCGTATGCGGCGTTGATGCCGCACGCGATGTTGCCGCTGCACATCTTTGAGCCGCGGTATCGGAAGATGATCGGCGAGGTTCTGGATGGGCCGGGGCAGATTGCGCTGGCGGTGATGGATTTTTCAAGGCCGCTGCTGGAGGACGATGCGGAGGCGGCGGGAGAGGGCGGAGGGGCGGTGGAGATTGCGAACGTGCCGGTGCGGCTGAAGCCGGCGGTGTGCGTGGGGCAGTTGGTGCAGCACCACGCGTTTCCGGATGGAAGATACAACATCATTCTGCACGGGGTGTGCCGGGCGCGGATCGTGCGGGAGCTGCCGGGCGTGGAGCAGCGTCTGTATCGGCTGGCGATGCTGGAGCCTGTGGGGTTGACGGAGGAGGCGGCGGCGGAAAAGGCCGAGCGTGCGGAGCGGGGGCTCCGGGTTGAGGCGGGGGGTGGCGAGCCGAAGGCTCGGGGTGGGCTGGGCGATCGGCGTGGGCGGCTGCTGCGTCTGATGCGTGAGACGTCGCTGCGCGATCTGAGCGAGGCGGACGCGGTGGCGAAGCATTTGGAGGATGATGCGATCCCCACGTCGGCGATTCTGGAGTTGGTGAGCATCGCGCTGATCGATGATCGGGAACTGCGGTATCGCTTGCTGGAGGAGGGGGATGTGAATCGGCGGGGTGAGTTGATCGAGTCGCAGCTTGCGGAGTTGCGGCGGCTGTTGGATCGGGCGAAGCCGCAGGTGAAGTCGGATGCGCCGAAGGGGTGCCATTGGAACTGAGCAAGACGGGTGAGGGGCGG
>JACVCS010000087.1 GCA_016741915.1 Phycisphaerales bacterium
GTGCGGGGGGTGGGGGGGGTGGGGGGATAACGGCTATTCCGTTGCCTTTGGCGCGGGAGCAGTTTTTGCCCGCGACGCGGCGCTGCCGGTTGCTGATCCGGGCTCTGAGGTGCTTCTACATGGCGGTTGGGTGCTTCGGCGGCGGCACCTGCATCGCCATGGTCGGCGCCAGCATGGGGTACTTCGGGTTCGCGAAGGAATCCAACGTGCTGATGATCGTGATGTTGGCGCTTGCGGTGGTGGGGGTTTTGTCACTGGTGGTCGGATCGGCGGCGCTGGTGAAGGAATCGACGTTGACGCTGGGGCTGCTGAAAGCCGAGGAAGAGGCGCTGTACGAGGCGACGAAGAACGCGTTGGACAAGGCGAAAGCGCCCGGGTGAGCGCGGTCGCTGCGGTTGCGTGAGGTATGCTCACCTTCGGAGGTGACGCATGAACACCGGCGCGTTGATCGATCGATTGTCGCGGTTCCCGAAGGCCCTGCGCGGTGCGGTGGAGATCGCCTCTTCGGATGATCTGCGTTGGAGCCCCCAGCGTGGGACGTGGTCGATCCACGAGGTGATCTGCCATCTCGCCGACGAGGAAGAAGAGGACTTCGCCGATCGTCTCCGCCGAACACTCGCGGAGCCTGTGCAGACCTGGCCGAAACTCGATCTCGACGGCGTGAGCGAGCGGCGTGGCTACCTCTCGCGCGATGTGCACAGCGAACTCGCGCGGTTCTGCACGCTCCGCGACGTGAACGTGAAGTGGCTGCGCGAAGTTGCGGCATCGGATCGCGGCGGCGCGGTGTGGACGCGGAGTTATCCGCACCCAACAGCCGGGGAGATCCCCGCGGGCGAGTTGTTGACGGCGTACGCGGCGCACGACGCATTGCACCTTCGACAGATCGCCAAGCGGCTCTTCGAACTCGCCGCCCGTGACGGTGCGCCGTACCCGACGAAGTACGCCGGCGAATGGAAGGCGTGAATCACGGGGACGCGTGGCGGCGCGGGTGCGGCGGGATGTGTTGAAGCGTGCCCGCGTGCTACGCGGGACGTCGGTCTGCGCGGCCTGGGGCGGTTGTGCGGGGGAAAATGGCTTGAAACGTGTGCTGAAAATGTGGTCGGGGTTGCAATCTGGGCTCGGGCGGTTCGTTGGGCCGGGCATGAACATGCACACCACCAAGACGAACCGACTGTCCAAGACCCTCTCGCCCTTTGCGCTGGTCCTCGCCGCCGCGACGCTGCTGCCTGTCAGCGGCGTGATGGCGGAGCCCGAGAAGCCCCAGCCTCCCGCTGGCGCGGCGCCAGAGGGTGGGAAGCGTCCCGGGCGTGATCGTCGTCCCGAGGGCGGCCAGCGTGAAGGCCGGCCGATGGGCGAGAACGAGAAGAAGTACGACGCGAACAACGACGGCAAGCTCGACGAGAGCGAGCGGTCGAAGATGCAGGAAGAGATGAAGGCCCACGCAACCAAGATGAAGACGGCCATCGATACCAACGGCGACGGCAAGTTGTCGTCGGATGAATGGAAAGCCGTGAGCGTGGAGATCGCTGCTCGGCGTGATGAACTGGCGAAGCGGCTGGAGAACTTCACGGCGCGGCAGGGTGGCGGCGAGGGCAAGCCCGAGGGTGAAGCACCGCAGCGTCGTCGCCCGAACGGTGGCGGCGGCCAGGGTGGTGGTCAGGGCGGCGGCCCCGGCGGACCTGACGGTGAGCGTCGCGGGCCCGGCGGCCCGGGCGGCCCGGGCGGTGAAGGCGGCGGGCGCGGGCTCGATGCCAACGGTGACGGCAAGCTCGACGACACCGAGAAGCAAGCCGCATTCACGCGGTTTGATGAGATGAACCTGCGGCTGTTGGCCTCCTTCGACGCGGACAACAACAACGTGCTGTCGGCGGACGAGAAGGCGAAGATGGAACAGGCCGTCAAGGAGCGCCGCGACGCCGGGCCGGGTGGCGAGCGTCGTCGACCGGAAGGCGGCGCGGAAGGGCGGCAGGGTCGTCGCCCCGGCGGGCCGAACGGCGGCGGCGAGGGTGGCCCGGGCAAGGGTCGCCCGAATCCCCCCGAGAAGAAGTAACCAACAACGTGATGATGAGACCGGCTCTGCTGGTTTCGTCAAACGGGAATGAACGGCACCACATCACACTGCACCCGCGGTCGAACTCGGCCGCGGGTGCTTGTCATTTGGACCGAGCGTTGTGCCGGGCCCTTCGGGCTTGTTCGGTGGACGAAAGGGTTAGGCGGCGTGAGATTGCGTTGGCTCTTCGCCGACGATCTCGAAATCGCCCATACCGGTATCGGTCAGTTGCTCACCAGGTTTGCGGGCCTGGCTGGACTGGTTCATCTCACTGATCCGGCGTTCATAATCTGCGCGAAGGGTGGCAACGTCGGACTTCAGTCGTTCGATCCGCTCGTGATCGCGAAGCAGGGCGGAGAGGGTATAGGCACAGCAGACGATGGTGACCCCCGCGACAAGGAGGAGGATGAGCCAGGTTTCAGAAGAAAAGGCGGGCATGAACTTGAGAATCGGTCTGGCCCGGCGGTGTCTGAAGTTCGTACGATGTGTGTTATGGTGGACAACGAACGTTTATCGGGGCTGGAGGGCCGGGAGGGTGGGCAGGGCAGCGGGCAGGCGGGTTGGCCGGGGGGCGGGCAGAGGGGCGAGTTCATGACGAATGGCGAGAATCGGGTCAGCATGGGATGGGGTGGCTTCGGACGTCTCTGCGCGGTGATGAGTTCGCTGGTGATGGCGATGGTGCTGGCGCTCGGGCTAGGTTCGTGCGGGCCGGGCGGGGCGATCGGTGGCGGCGGCGCGAACGCGGAGGAGATCAAGATTTCGCTGGTCTCGGCGGGGCTGAAGAACCTGCCGCGGGCTGGTGAGTGGAACGGGATTTTGCTCCAGGTGACCGATTCGGCCTTGCAGCCGCGCGAAGTGGTGATCCAGTGCCCGATCCAGGACCCCGACGGGGACACGACGCTCTATCGTCGCGCGATCACCACGAACCCGGGCGTGAAGCAGAACGTGTGGCTGTATGTCTTCATGCCCTTCGGCTCTGAGGGTTCGACGCTGACGTTCGAGGCGTTCGAGGCGACGGATAAAAACGCGGGTGCGGGTGGCAAGGGCGCTGGCACCAGCGGCGAAGCCTCGGCCGTCGCGGCGGGATCGACCGGGGGCGTGGGGCGGCTGCTCGGACGCAGCTCGACGACGATCAACGAATCGAACTTTTCACGCCGGTACTCCGGGCAGATCGCCATCGTGGGGCGGAACGCGGGCGGGATTGATCTCTACAGCGTGCGGTCGGCCGTGAGCGGCGCGACGCCGTACGGGCACGAGGCGGTGGACCTGAACGACGGCGTGCGGGTGGCGGATCTTCCCGATCGGTGGATGGGGCTTGCGACGGTGAGCACACTGGTGTGGATCGGCAACACGCTCGATCAGGACCCGCTGGCGCTCACCGAGGCGCAGGCGAGCGCGATCAAGCAGTGGATCCAACGCGGCGGGCACTTTGTGGTGGTCTTCCCCACGGTGAGTCAGAACTGGACCGCGCCGTCGAACAAACTCGCGGACATCGGCCCGCGGGCGCAGGTGGCGCGGTTTGAGGGTGTTCGGCTCGATGAGTACCGGGCGCTGCTGCGTGATGCTCAGCAGCAGCGGGAGAGGCCGCCGCTGCCGAGCTCCGCGATTGTGCACCTGTTCAAGGCCTTGCCCGAGGCGAAGCAGGGCGAGGCGGTGTCGATTCTCGATGGGCCCGGGCGGAGGGTTGCAGAGAATGACGCGAACACCGCGGCGTACCGGTCGCTCGTGATGCGGCGATCGGTGGGCGCAGGAGCGGTGACGTGGGTGGGGCTGGATATCTCCACCCCGAGCATCACGGCCGTCAACGCGGTGCAGACGGATGTCTTCTGGAACCGCGTGCTGGGGCGGCGCGGCGAGGTCGTCAGCGGGTCGAAGTTCACCTCGCTGCTGCAGAAAAACGAGATCACCGAGAGCCGCTCGGCGATCGACGTCGACGACGGCATCGCCTCGTCGATCGCGAAGACGGGTGCGGCGGCGAAGGGCGTGCTGCTGGCCTTCGTGGTCTTCATCGCGTACTGGATCCTCGCCGGGCCGCTGGCGTTCAAGGTGCTGAAGGGCTCCGGGCGTTCGCAGCACGCGTGGATCATCTTCGCGGGGGTCTCGCTGATCTTCACGGCCATCTCGTGGGGCGGCGCGAACCTCATCAAGCCGACGAAGACCGAGGCGCAGCACCTGACGTTCATCACCGAAGTGGCTGGGCAGAACACGCAGCACGCGAAAGTCTTCGCGTCGGTCTTCCTGCCGAAGTTCGGTACCTCGACGATCGCGGTTCGCCCTGAGGACGGCGTGATCGAATCGCAGAACGCCGTTGCACCGTGGGCGATGTACGCAACCGGGCTGGGCGGCACGTCGGTTGAGAAGTTCCCGGATTCGCGCGGGTACCCGGTGGTGTCGCGATCGCCCGAGGCGCTGCCGGTGCCGGCGCGGTCGACGGTGAAGACGGTGATGGTGGATTGGCTGGGCGGGCCTCGGTGGAAGATGCCCATGGCGCTGCCGGAAGCGCCGATCTCGGTCAGAGCGCTGCCGGAGAGTTCGACCCGGCCTTATGCGATCACGGGGCAGATCAAGCACGAGCTGCCCGCGGCGCTGACGAACGTGCGGGTGATCGTGGTCTACCGGCAGTTCTCGCTGGGCAGCAGCGACAAGCGCGCGATCCTCGCCTCCACGGCGGCGGTGACCGTTCCCGAGTGGCAACCCGGGCAGGTGCTGGACCTGTCGTCGGTCTTCGATTCGGTCAACGCGCGCAGCGGCGTGTCGTCGCTGCAGACGTTCATGAACAACCTCGTGCCCACGCAGCAGAGTTACAACTTCAACCGCCCGCAGGAAGAGGACAAGCCAAGGGCGCTGAGCGAAGATCGGCTCGTGGGGCTGAGTTTGTTCTCGGTTCTGCCCCCGCCGGATGTTTCACCGTCGATGACCGGGAACGTGCCGCACCTTCGACGGAGCGCCACGCACGGCGTAGACCTTTCACGGTGGGTGACGCAGCCGTGCGTGATGGTCATCGGGCATCTGGCCACGCCGACGGCGTCGCCCTGCCCGGTGCCGATCACGGTGGACGGGGAAGTGATCCCCACCAGCGGGCGGACGGTGGTGCGGTGGATCTACCCGCTGGAATCAAGCCCGCCCGAGCAGACGAGGTAAAGGCGTCGGCACTGGGCGTCAGGCACTGGGCACTGGGAAGAATGCAGAGAAGTCACGAGCGTTGAGAAGCGGAAAGAACGGGCAAGAACTATGGCGATGATCGAGACCATCAACCTGTCGAAGCGGTACGGCGAGTTCGTCGCCCTGGACAATCTCAACCTGTCGATCAATCAGGGGGACTGTTTCGGGTTCATCGGGCCCAACGGCGCGGGCAAGACCACGACGATCAAGATCCTCGCGACGCTGCTGAAGCCCAGCAGCGGGCAGGCGATGATCGACGGGCTCACCGTCGGTTACCAGAACCGACAGATCCGCCCGATCATCGGCTACGTCCCCGACTTCATGGGCGCGTACCAGGACATGGTCGTCAGCGAGTATCTCGAGTTCTTCGCCGCCTGCTACAACATCCACGGCACGCAGCGCAAGAAGGTCGTCCAAGACGTCCTCGATCTCACCGACCTGAACTACAAGGCCGACGCCGAAGTCAACAGCCTCTCCCGCGGCATGCAGCAACGCCTCAGCGTCGCCCGCGTGCTCCTGCACGACCCCAAAGTCCTGCTCATGGACGAGCCCGCCAGCGGCCTCGACCCGCGCGCACGCATCGAGATGCGCGAACTCATGAAAGAGCTCAAGCGCATGGGCAAGACGATCATCATCTCCAGCCACATCCTCCCCGAGCTGGCCGAGATCTGCAACGTCGTGGGGATCATCGAACGCGGGCACCTGCTGTACAACGGCACCGTCGCCGAGGCGCTCCGCCGTGCGAAGCTCGGGCACGCGTTGCAAGTCGCCGTCTCGGCCCGCGCGAGCGAGGCGGCGGAGATCATCGCCAAGATGCCGGGCGTTTCGAAGGTGACCATCCGCGAGGGCGAAGGCCCGGCCCAGCCGCAGGGCGGGATTGCGCCGTTGATCCACATCGCCTACGAGCCCGGCGCACGCGTCGACCCTTCAGATATTCCCTCGGTGCTCGTCAACGCGGGCTTCAGGGTGACGCAGTTCTCCGAGGAAGCGGTCAACTTGGAGACGGCGTTCATGCGATTGACCAAGGGTTTGGTCCAATAACCATCGGGTGACCGCCGGTTTTCGCCGTGGAATCACGCAGATCGCGGATCGACGAAGCGCCGGGGTTTTTCTGGGGTGAATCCGGTTCTTGACGTTCAGAGCGTCAGAAGTCCGGTCGATGCTCCCAACACCCCTGCACAGGGGTCTGTGCGGGAGTTTGGTATGAAGAGAAGTGCATCATCAAGTGCGCCTTGTCCAGAGGCTGCACAACACCGCCGAGCGGTCTTCGGCTCCGTATTGATGGCGATGCTTGTGTTCATGCTGGGCGTGGGGTTGACCGCGCTGGCCGTGGGGTCAGCGATTCGAGCGAACCGACTCGAAGATCAATCCAAGTTTCACAAGATCTCAGAGCGGATCTCTCAGGAAGTCGAACGCCGGATGCGGTTGTTCACGTACGGCCTTCGCGGCGCAAGGAGTTTGTGGCCGGCGAGCAAGTCGGTCGAACGCGATGAGTTTCGTGAGATGGTCAAGTCGCGCGATCTGCCGCGCGAGTTCCGCGGTGCGCTCGGGCTGGGATTCATCAAGTATGTCAGACGATCCGACGTGGACTCGTTCCTGCTGCACACACGCGCGGACAACGCGCCGGAGTTTGTGATCAAAAGTGACGGCGACGCACAGGATCTCTTCGTCATCGAGTTCATCGAGCCGCTCGAATCGAACCGGGCGGCGCAGGGTTACGACGTCGGCAGCGAGGTCAATCGGCGGGTCGCCGCGGAGCGAGCGATGCGGACCGGTGAGGCGGCGCTGACCGATCCCATCACGCTCGTGCAGGCGAAGGAGGAAGGGCCCGGCTTTCTGATCTTTCTGCCGGTCTACAGAAAGGGCATGCCCACGACGACCGATGCGGAAAGGGTCGCCGCGATCGAGGGCTGGACGTACATGCCGCTGGTGGCCTCGCGGGTGCTTGAAGATGTCGCGAAGATGGCCGGCGGAGAGGTCGACTTTGAGCTCTACCACGGCGAAGTCACGGACCTGTTGTCGACGGTCTTTGATAACGACGGGCACATGAGCCAGAAGCAGGGCAATCACACACTTGAAGACCTCTCTGACCGGGCGTTCTCCGAGCAGTCGCGGATCGACGTGGCGGGGCAGCGGTTCACGCTGGTGACTTCGAGTCTGGACAACTTTGTTTTCGTGCCAACGCTCGGCGTGTGGGCCACGGCGGTGGGCGGTATCGCGGTCTCACTCCTGAGCGCCGGGCTGATCGTGGTGTACGGTCGAACGGCTCGTCGGGCAAAGGGCATCGCCGAGCGCATGACCGTCGAACTGAAACTGGCGAAGGAGAAAGCCGAGCGGCTGGCCTTGGTTGCGGAGCGGACCACAAACGCCGTGATCATCACCGACGCTTCGCGTCGGGCGGTATGGGTCAACGAAGGGTTCACGCGCATCACCGGTTACACGATGGAGGAAGTGCGGGGGCAGGTCCCCGGGCGGATTCTCCAGTCTCCCTCAACCGACCAGCAGACCGTCAAGACGATCCGCGAGTCTCTCTCGGCCGGTCAGGGCTTCCGCGGCGAGATCCTCAACCGGGGCAAAGCCGGTCGGGAGTACTGGCTCGATCTGGACATCCAGCCCCTGCACGACGAGCAGGGACGACTCTCGGGATTCATGGCGATCGAGAGCGAGATCACCGAACAGGTCGAGGCCCGGAACCGTTTGCGATCAATCTTCGCGGCGATGGCGGAGGGGATCGTCCTGCAGAACACCGCCGGCGAGATCATCGAGTGCAACGCGGCGGCGGAACAGATCCTGGGGCTGCGCCGCGACGAACTGCGCGGAAGGACCAGCATCGATCCGCGGTGGTGCGCGATCCGAGAAGACGGCTCCCCCTACCCCGGCGAAGAGCATCCCGCGTCGCTGAGCCTCTCCAAAGGCGTGTCGATCCGCGGGCAGTTGATGGGCATCTGCACGCCCGAGGGCGAGGTTCGGTGGCTCTCGGTTTCGAGCGAACCGCTGCGGGACGCCAGCGGAGCCGTGACAGCGGTGGTGGCGAGCTTCGCGGATATCACGCTTCTGCGATCTCAGCAGCACCGCCTCGATCTGGTCTTGACCGGCGCCGGGCTCGGAACGTGGGATTGGAACGTGGTGACGGGGCGTGTTGAGTTCAACAAACGCTGGGCGGAGATGCTGGGGTACGAACTGGAAGAGATCGAGCCGCACGTGCGATCGTGGGAAAAGCTCGTCCACCCGGACGACATGCCCATGGTCATGCGCGTGCTGACGGATCATCTCGAGGGACGGGCGGCGGAGTACCGCTGCGAGCACCGCCTGAAACGCAAGGACGGTTCGTGGGCGTGGGTGCTCGATGCCGGCTGCGTGATGGAACGCGATCAGAACGGCAAGCCCATCCGTGCGGCGGGCGTGCACATGGATATCTCCGCGGCGAAGCAGCTCGAAGCGAGCCTCGCGGAAGCAAAGACCGCCGCCGAGTCTGCGTCGCACGCCAAGAGCGAGTTCCTCGCGAACATGAGCCACGAAATCCGCACGCCCATGACGGCGATCCTGGGCTACACGGAACTGCTCCAGTCCGAATACGTTGGCTCGGGCGGCAGCCGGGAGACGGTCGACGCGTTGTCAACAATCCGCCGGAACTCCGAACACCTGCTCTCGATCATCAACGACATTCTCGACGTCTCAAAGATCGAGGCGGGAAAAATGACGGTGGAGCGGATCTCCGTTCGCCCCGACCACGTCATCCACGAGGTCGTCTCGCTGATGAACGTCAAGTCCAAGGAGAAGGGCCTGAAGCTCGAAGCACGCTTCGACTCGCCCATCCCCGAGGTGATCAACTCCGACCCGCTGCGTCTGCGCCAAGTTCTCACCAACCTCGTCGGCAACGCCCTGAAGTTCACCAGCGAAGGCGGCGTGACGATCGCGGCCTCGATGATGGAGGGCGGCAAGCTGCGCATCAACGTCATCGATACGGGGATCGGGCTCTCCCCCGCAGATCAGGGCAAGCTCTTCGGTGCGTTCTCACAGGCAGACTCTTCAACGAGCCGAAAGTACGGCGGCACCGGACTCGGCCTCCGCATCAGCCGAAAACTCGCGGAGATGCTCGGCGGCGGCATCACCGTCAGCAGCGAGCCGGGCAAGGGCTCGACCTTCACGGTCACCATCGACGCGGGCGATATCCGTGGGGTCGCGATGATCCCGCCCGGCGCGCTCAGGGTCGTGCAGCAGAGCGGCAATACGAAGTCGGAATCGTCTTCGCATGAAACAACCGCGATCTCACTCGAGGGGATGCGCATTCTGATGGCGGAGGACGGGCCGGACAACACGCGGCTGATCGTGCATCACCTCACGCGCGCCGGTGCGAAGGTCACAGCGGTGGAGAACGGGCAGTTGGCGATCCAGAAGCTGCAGGACGCCAGCAGTGCGGAGGGGGCGCTGCTCGAACCTCCGCCGTTCGATCTGGTGCTGACAGACATGCAGATGCCGGTGGTTGACGGGTACGCGCTGACACGCACACTGCGCAGCCGCGGGTGTGAACTGCCGATCGTGGCATTGACGGCGAACGCGATGACGGGCGATCTGGAGAAGTGCCTCGCCGCCGGCTGCACGGACTACGCCTCGAAGCCGATCGATCGGTTGAAACTGCTGGCGGTGTGCCGACACTCGATCGATAACCATCGCCGAGCCAGGAAACAGAAGCAGGCCGCGTAGGAAACCGCGGGGCGAGTGCGGCAACTCACGGCTTGGGCGAGGCTTGCTCGAAGGTGATCTTGGCCTTCAGTTCCGCCGCGGCGTTGTTGAGCACGGTGTCGGCCGACTGCTCGAAACTGTCCTCCATCTGCTTGCGGGCGGAGGCCATGAGCATGCGTTCCAGCATGCCGCCGGGGACCTCGGCCTGCATGCTCAGGCGAACACGGGTGGTGGTGGGGGTGGCGCGTTCAAGGGTCAGGATCGTCGAGGGCCCGATGGCCTTGTCGCCCATCGCCGTGCTGACACGCAGCGTCCCGGGCCGTGCAGAGGTATCAACCCGCAGTTCGATCTTGCCCAGCACGCCGTCGACGTCGCCGCCGAGTTTGGCCAACGGGGCCAGGGCCTGCTTGATGCGTGCGATCGATTCTTCATTCAGCCCCGCGCCCTTCCCCGGCGCAAACTGGTTCACCAGCGCGTCGTACACGCGGCTCTGCTGCGCGTCGATAACACAGGAACGCGCGGTGGTGTTCGCACCCTTGCCGCGGCGGAAGACGTCGAAGATGCCCATGGTCGCACACTCCGGGTGACAGGCGAGGTATCCTCCAAACGGTATGACCGATCAAGGCGGAGCATCATCACGAGGCGGGCGGCTCCGGCTGCTGGTTGAAGGCTGGCGCGGCGTGCCGCACTCCTACGCGCTGGTGAACATGCAGCAGCTCGCCGTGCTCTCAACGATGAGCCAATCCGTCGATCTGCGCTTCATCGAAGTCCCCTTCCCCGCAAAGATCGCCTCCACCAGCGGCAGCAGCGGCACCAGCGCCGGCGGCGGATTGGTGCTGCTTTCAGATCCCCAGGCCCACAGCCGCGTGATGACCCTCCCGCCACCAGCCGATGATGAACGCTTCGACGTCGCCCTCCGCCTCGATCACCCGCTGCACTTCGAGCCCTCGCCCAGAGCCAAACGCACCGCAATCTTCGGCACCGCCGAGTTCGGCTTCCTCACCCCCGAGAACATCACCCCCGGGCACGACCTCGCCAAAGCCACCGCGGCCTCACGCGACCTCGGCGGCATCGACATCATCACCCCCAGCGCGTGGTCGAAACAAGGCTTCCTGCGATCCGGCGCGAAATCCGACCGCGTGCACGTCGTGCCCCACGGCATCGAACCAACCTGGTGCGAATCCATCAGCGACGATGAACGCTCAGCCGCTCGGCGACGGCTCGTCGGCGACGCGGCGGCCGGGAAAGTCCTCTTCCTCCACGCCAGCAGCATGACGCTGAACAAAAACGTCTCGCTGATGCTCCGGGCCTTCGCGGCGGCGCTTGAGGAAGGCATCTCCGCACACCTGGTGCTGAAAGGCGCCGACTCGATCTACCCCTCGCGGTCCGCCCTGGACTACGAACTCGCCATGCTCGGCGCCAAGCGCGACGCGCTCGTCCGCCGAAACATGACTTACCTCGGCGATGACCTGCACGCCAGCGCCATGCGCGATCTCTTCCGGGCCTGCGATGTCTACATCGCGGCCTCGCGCGCCGAAGGATTCAACCTCCCAGCCCTCGAAGCCGCCGCCGCCGGTCTGCTCGTCCTGCACACCAAAGGCGGCCCCACCGAAGACTTCCTCAAGTCCCCCTTCGCAATGGCCATCAACGCCAAACTCACCCGCAACGCAACCGCCGACCGGTTCACGCTCGAGGCCGACGAACAGCACCTCAAGCAACTGCTCAGCCGATCGGCCAAGGAGCCGGGCCTGCTCCGCACCGCCCGCGCCGCCGGCCCCGGCTTCGTCCGCGAACGCTTCACCTGGGAAATCGTCACCCGCCGCCTGGTGGAAGTGCTCCAAACCCTTCGCTAAAGCCCGCACGCGGGATACACTTCGCCTCGGTACACAAGTCGGTCGCGCGGGCGTAACTCAGTGGTAGAGTGACAGCCTTCCAAGCTGTACGTCGAGGGTTCGAATCCCTTCGCCCGCTTTCCATCCCCCCGACCCCTCAGCGGGTGATGGAAAAGGGCCCGAGTGGCGGAACTGGCAGACGCAACGGATTCAAAATCCGTCGCCCTTTAAAGGCGTGCAGGTTCGATTCCTGTCTCGGGCATTTCGGTTTCGGTCGAGTGCGAAAGTGGGGGGCGGGTGTGATGGAGCGGGGCGGCGTCCGTTGGCTCCTCGGTTCGGTGAACGTTCACCGCCCCGTTACCACCGTCGGTTTATCCCCGCCCGCGCGGACTCGTTCCGACCACCGTGCTATCCTCTCTGCCCG
>JACVCS010000088.1 GCA_016741915.1 Phycisphaerales bacterium
CCCCGCGACCCCCTCCCCTCCCCGACCCCCGCCCCCCCCCCCCCGCGCCCCCCCCCCCCCCCCACCCCGCCCCCCCCCCCCCCACCCACCCCCCCCACACCCCCCCCCCCCCCGCCCCGACCACCCAACCCACCAAACTCCCCGACGAACTCACCAAATCCATCGCCTCCATCTCCCCCAACTCCCTCATGGCCATCGTCGCCGCGCTCCCAGCCCAACGCAGCGGCTGGGGCTTCGTCGAAGGCCGAAAAGGTCTCGACTCCGCCCGCAAACTCCTCCTCGACAAACTCCGCGCTCTCGGCTTCTCCCCCAAGCTCGAAGAGGTCAAGTGGTCCCGCCGCCAAGCCCCCGCCCTCTCCCCGCCAACCCGCGATGACCGCCCCGACGCCAGCGAATCCCCCAACCACACCTTCGATCCCTACGCCAACATCATCTTCGAGATCCCCGGCTCCACCAAACCCCTCGAAGTCATCCTCGTCGCCGCACACTTCGACGCTTACCCCGACGCCCCCGGCGCCGACGACAACGCCTCAGGCGTCGCCGGCCTCATCGAAATCGCCCGCGCCCTCAAAGACGCCAAGCCCCACCGCACCATCCGCTTCGCACTCTTCGACCTCGAAGAAGCCGGCCTCGTCGGCGCTCAACAACACGCGAAGCGCTGGCGCGAAGCCCAGGACGCCATCGACGACAAGGCCAAACGCGAACGCATCGTCCTCATGCTCTCCCTCGAAATGCTCGGCTACTACGACCCCTCCCCCACCGCCCAGAAAAACCCCTTCAACGGCATCCCGGGCCTCCCCAAAGGCGATCAAATCCCCGGCGACTTCATCGCCCTCGCCACCGTCGCCCGCCATTCCTTCATCACCCGCGCGCTCGATTCCGCCATGCGCTCAACCGAGCCCGAACTCAAATCCGTCGTCGTCGATCAGTTCCCCGTCGCTCCACCCGACCTCCTCCGCTCAGATCACGTCCCCTTCCTCATGATGGGCATCCCCGCCATCATGGTCACCGACACCGCCAACTTCCGAAACCCCAACTACCACAAACCCTCCGACACCCCAAGCACCCTCAACCCCCCCCTCTTCGCCCGCACCGTCCGCGCCCTCGCCGGCGGCATCGCCACCATCGCCTCCGCCCCCTCCCTCAAACCCGATCCCAAACCCGAAACCAAACCCGAGCCCGCGCCCACCCAACCCGCGCCCAAGTAACCCCGCCACACGAAGCCCCAAAACAAGAACACCCGGCCAGGCTCATCAAAGAGTCCGGCCGGGCGGTGTGGCTGTGTTCATTCCTTCACGCACCCAACCCCTTCATCACCACTCACCCCGCCGCCGCCGAGTCACTCCCCGTCCCCGTCGGACGGTTGATGTCCTTGAGAATCCGATCCGCCACCACATCCAGCTTCGAATCAATGTCGTACTCGCCGCTGGCGATCTGCGCCTTGATCTTCGCCAGCCGCTGCGCCCGCAGCTCGCTGCGAATCTCCTTCGCCGCCTCAGAGGCCGCCAGCGCCGCCGGCGAGAAGTCGACCGAATCCACCTTCGCGCTCACACCACCCGCCGCCGTCGTCGCCGCCGTCACACCCTGCTGCTCGTTCACAACATCAGCCCGCCGCGCCACCGCGGCCCGTGAAGCCGAGGCGAACGAGTTCGAGATCGAAGAAAATGAAGACATGCGATACCTCCTGTCAGGTTTGACTGCCGCGGTCAGGGCTTGCACCCTTCACGCAGGCATTGGACAACCATGCAGTGCCCGGCCATCCATGCCGCGACCGCGATTCCCTTCAAACTTGACCGCCGTTACACTCTGTAACGCCCAGTCGTGGTCACACCGCGAACATCTCTTGCATCGACTGCAACGCCCATGACTCTTGAGTGTTTCCCTATTTCCCTCAAGTCCTCCTAAACCCCTGCCAATCAACGACTTACAGCAAATAACAAGGCCCCGGACGTGCAAAATTCCTGCCCCGATATTCTGGTCCTGTTTGGTTATCGGCCCACAGCCCAAGAAATTGGGGCTAGCCCCCAGTCCAATAAGTCACGCCCTCGCGCAATCTTCGCGGCTTTCAGCACCCTTTTGACCGTCCTCCCCCTCATTCTCGCCCTCTTCGCTCTTCCCGCCTGCTCAACCTCCCCTTCCTC
Organism: Phycisphaerales bacterium; assembly: GCA_016741915.1. Taxonomy (GTDB): domain Bacteria; phylum Planctomycetota; class Phycisphaerae; order Phycisphaerales; family UBA1924; genus JACVCS01. The sequence continues at coordinate 2,142 of JACVCS010000088.1, forward strand.
ACCCGACCAACCCACCTCCCCCACCGCCGCCGACTCAACCGACACCGCCGCCGAATCCGAGGTCATCTTCAGGCCCCGCTCCAAACGCTCCACCGGCGTGGGCATCACCTCCACCATCAACAACCCCGCCAACGTCTTCGGCCTCGATCCCTCCTCCCCTTCCTCCTCCGCCAACCTCCCCACCGCCGCCGTCAACGTCTTCACCGATCCCTCTTCCTCCCCCTCCACCAAACCCACCACCACGCCCACCGCCGCGCCTCCTTCCAACGACTGGACCATCGCCCTCGCCACCTTCCGAGGCGACACCGCCGAGCAGTCCGCTCAAGCCTTCCTCCAACAGATCCGCTCCGTCCCCTCGCTCAGCGAAGCCTTCGTCGAACGCCGCGGGCAAGGCGTCATCGTCGCCCTCGGCCGCTTCTCAGGCCCAGGCACGCCCGAGGGCACCGCCGCCCTCAACCGCGTTCACACCACCATCATCGACAACAAAACCCCCTTCGTCACCGCCTTCCTCGCGCCCCCCGACTCGCAAAGCCAGCAAGGCACCGTTCCCGAATACAACCTCGCCCGCGCCAAACAACTCTTCGGCAAGCCCGCCCAATGGACGCTCCAAGTCGGCATCTACGGCCTCGCCGACCCCTCCAAACGCCCCACCGAATCCGACCTCAAAGAAATCCGCCAACGCGCCGAAGAAGCCGTCCTCAAACTCCGCCGCGAAGGTGAACTCGCGTTCTATTACCACGCCCGCGAACGCAGCACCGTGACCATCGGGATTTTCGACGACCAGGCCGCCGGCGCGATCCAGGGAATCGCCGAAAGCCAAACCCTCCGCTCCGCCCGCGAACGCTTCCCCTACAACCTCCTCAACGGCGCTGCCATCCGGACCCGTCAAGGCGGGCGCGACGTTCTCCAACCGTCCGTGGTCGTCCGCATTCCCAGCGAATAACCCCGTTCTCCCCAGCGCGCGAACTTGGGTAATCCCCTCAACGTCCCGGCACCCTGATCAATCGCCCGTGTTCGCTCCAAATCGAGCCCGAATCGAGGGTGCGAAAGTCGCCGATCACCCTTGCGGCTCGCCTGAACCGTTGTACATTCGACAGTACACCACCTACGGCTGCGTTCGCGCCGAGGGTGTATGTGCGCCATGTCCATGCCGGTAGCCCGGCCTCATCACACCCGTTTTGAACACCAATCAAGGGAGATTCGTCATGCGGAAGAATGCAAAGCTGTTGTTGGCCGTTGCCGGGCTCGGTTTCTTCAGCGCCGCCGGCGCCGCAAACGCCCAGGTCGTCATCGCACAACTCTTCGGTGGGAACACCACCACCCTCACGGCCGGCAACTGGCGCTACGACTGGGCCATCCTCAAGAACAAGACCAACGCCCCCATCGACCTGAGCACGTGGTCCATCCAATATGCCGCCGCCACCGGCACCACCTGGTCCCGCGTGAACCTCGTTGGCACTATCCCTGCCAACGGCTACTACCTCTGCCAGTTCATCGGCTCCGCCAGCGGCAACGTCCTCCCCCTCACCGCAGACGTCTCCAGCACCACCATCAGCATGTCCGCCACTGCGGGCAAGCTCGCGCTGGTGAACAACCAGACCACGCTGACCGGTTCCGCCCCGACTGGCGCCCAGATCGTCGACTTCGTCGGCTACGGCACCACCGCCAACGCCTTCGAAGGCTCAGGCCCCACCCCCGCTCCCTCCACCACCACCGCCCTCCGCCGCGGTGACGAAGGTTGTACAGACAACGGCCAGAACGCCACCGACTTCTCCACCTTCACCGCCGACAGCACCACCTTCCGCAACACCACCTCCGCCGGCTACCTCTGCGTCAGCAACGACGCCAACCTCAACGTCTCCATGACCAGCGACGCCGTCTGCGATGTCGCCCCCACCTCCGGTGCCGCCAAGTTCACCGTGACCGTCAACAACCCCGCCGGCGGCCTTACCGCCACCAGCGCCTCCGCCACCATCACACTCCCCTCTCAATACACCTACGCCTCCGGCACGCCCTCCCAAGGCTCCGTCACACCGGGCGTCGGCTCCGCCACCTGGTCCATCGGCAGCATCGCCGCCGGCGCCTCCGCCAGCCTCACCTTCACCGTGAACGCTTCCGGTTCCGGCGCCGCTTCAACCGTGGTGAACGTCACCGCCACCGAGGCCGACCCCAACCTCACCGACAACCAGGCCACCATCAACCAGCAGGTCGCCCCCATCCCCGGCACCCTCCAGCCCATCTTCCTCTCCAGCAACGCCAGCGCGCCCGCCGCGAAGCGCACCATCTCCACCCCCGCCGGTCCGGTTCGGTCCTACGGCACCGGCGCCGACGTCTTCAGCCGCTTCTACGGCTCGCCCGACGGCAACAAGTTCGTTTTCGTCGCCAACCTCGACGGCACCAACCCCACCAACGACCGCCTGATCATCAAGGGTGAAATCGGCGGCGGCGGCGCCATCACCCTGACCCCCGTCGTTCAGAAGGGCACCACCATCCTCACCGGTGCTGACACCGTCGGTGCCACCCTCGACACCTCCGTCGCCATCAACAACGCCGGCCAGATCGCCTTCTCCGGCGCCAGCAGCGCCGTCGCCACCGCCAACGACTACATCGCCCGCGTCGAAGCCAACGGGGCCATCACCCTCCTGGGCAACGAAGGCAGCGCCTTCCCCGGCACCGGGCCCGCCACCTGGGCCGGTACCAACAACGCCACCGGCATCACCTCCGACGGCCGCGTCTCCTTCTTCGCCCTCACCGCCGGCGGTGATGTCTCCGGCACCACCAACGACGGTCTCATCGGTCTGACCGACGGCACGCCCGGCGGCACGACCATCCTCGGCCGCGAAGCCACCACCACCATCACCCCGGGCTCCGTCCCCGGCGGCGATACCGCCACCTGGAAGGCCTTCGACTCCGGCAACGCCTTCGGCGCCGAAGACGGCTTCTACGTCTCCAGCGACGGCAACACTTGGATGGCCTCCGGCACCTTCAACTCCTCCGGCACCACCAACGACAACATCCTCGTCCGCAACGGCGAACTCCTCCTCCAGGAAGCCAAGCAGATGCCCGCCCCCGAGCCCTTCCCCGGCGGCGTCACCGCCTCAACCTTCCTCAAGGGCTATTTCATGGACCCCAGCAACAACGGCTGGATCGCCTACGGCAGCAACACCGGCGCGACCCCCAACGACTGGGTCCTCCGCTCGGTCAACAACAGCGTCTCCGTCGCCGCCCGTACCGGTGAACCCATCTTCACCGGCGCTACCGAACTCTGGAGCGACACCTCCCCGCTCAACCCCGGCGGCACCGGTTACACCGACTGCTTCTTCGGCATCACCCAGCGCGGCACCGACTACATCATCACCGGCGTCACCGACGCCGCCGACGCACGCCGCAACGCCGTCCTCGTCTGGAACAAAACCACCGTCATCGCCCGCGAAGGCGACCCCGTCGACCTCAACGGCGACGGCATCAACAACGACAGCGCCTACATCGACGTCTTCCGCAACGGCCGCCTCATGATCACCGCCGACCGCCGCGTCTTCGTCCCCGTCACCCTCCGCAGCAGCAACGGCAACTGCGGCACCCCCGCCGGCGCGGGCCAGACCGTCCTCCTCATCCAACTCCCCCCCGCCACCGGCGGCGCCGGCTGCAACGCCGCCGACATCGCCTGCGACGACGGCACCCCCCTCGCCGAGGCCCCCGGTTGCACCAACAGCTCCTCAGGCCCCAACGAAGGTGACTACAACGCCTTCTTCAGCGCCAGCGGCTTCTTCTTCCAGGCCGGTCAGGGCGTCGCCGGTGTCGGCGGCACCTGCGACATCGCCTGCGACGACGGCACCCCCCTCGCCGACTCCCCCGGCTGCACCAACAACGGCGTCAACGAAGGCGACTACAACGCTTTCTTCAACAACCTCTTCCTCCCCTGCGTCTGATGCAGGCAATAGGGCCGAGTGATCAGGGTTGAGGGCCGAGGTCAACGACCCAAAGCCCAAGTCCTGAGAATCCGAATCGCACCAAGCCCCGGACCTCACCGTCCGGGGCTTTTCATTTCACCAAAGTGCCTTCACCCTCACCACGCAAAAACAAAGGTAATCCCTAATCAATCTGGACCAAATCTGAGAGGATTTGGCCATGGTGAAGTGTCCGGAGTGCCTGTATTCCAGGGCGTATCGGCTGGCTGACGGCCGGCGGAAGTGCCGGCAATGCGGGCGTCGTTTTCGGCTCGCCTCGGCGTGGTCGGCCAGCCGTCTGTCTGAACGGGCCAAGAAGCGACTGCTGGAGATGTTCGTCCTGGGCGTGCCGGTCTATCGACAAAGGTTCCGCGCCGTTGCCAGCGCCCCGGCCGCCGAGCGGTTCTATCGCCTTGCTCGGTCCTGCATGGCCTTCGAGGAAGAGCTGCGTGAGCCTTTCAGCGGCGAGCTGGAACTCGACGAGACGACCTTCGGCGGTGCCCGTCACGGCAAACGCGGCTGGGGTGCCGCCGGGAAGGTCATCGTCTTCGGGATCATCAAACGCAACGGCAAGGTGAAGGCCTCACCGGTCGAATCTCGCAGTAAACAAGCCGTTCTTGAGCAGATCCAGGCGCACACCCGCGAGGGCTCGCTGTTCTACACCGACGAGTGGCAGGCCTACGCCACCCTCCGCACACGCGGCGATCACGTCGTGATCCGCAAGGAAAAAGGGCGTCCCGCCGGCCGCGACCACATCAACGGCATCGAAGGGTTCTGGAGCTACGCCAAACACTGGCTCTACCCCTACCGCGGCGTTCCCACCAAGTACTTCCATCTCTACCTCGCCGAGGCCTGCTCTAGATTCAACCACCGGGAAGAAGATCTTGTCCCACTCCTCGAACGTCTGATGAACCGCGTCCAACGAACTGCCGCAGAGAAAATCTTGGTCCAGATTGATTAGGGATTACCAAAACAAAAGCCCCGGCTCGAACTCAAGCCGGGGCTCCCGAAAATCACGGTGCACGAACATTCGCGTTCGCGTTCAAAACCATCTCAAGCCTTCACAAGCCGATTCCCCAGCCACCCCGCGTGCTTGCTCATCGCGTTCCGCGTGTCGACGATCAGCTTCGCGTTCTGCGCCACCAGGTCGTAATCAAACGCCGAGTGGTTCGTCGAGATCAGCACACAGTCGTACCCCTTGATGTTGTCCGCCGTCAGCGCCACGGACTTCATCGCCAGGTCATACTTCCGCGTCTCGCGCATCTCCGGGATCAAGGGGTCGGTGTAATCCACCTCCGCACCCAAATCCTTCAGGTGCTCGATCAGCTCGAACGACGGGCTCTCACGCTGATCGTCAATATCCGGCTTATACGCCAGCCCCATCACCAGCACCCGCGCCTTCGACACCGCCGTCCCCCGCTTGCCCAGCTCCGCCGCCAACTTATCCACGACCTTCTGCGGCATCGTCGTGTTCACACGCCCGGTCAGTTCAATGAACTCCGACCGCGTGCCGATCTTCCGCGCCAGCCACGACAGATAGAACGGATCGATCGGGATGCAGTGCCCGCCCAGCCCGGGCCCGGGATAGAACGGCATGAACCCGAACGGCTTGGTCTTCGCCGCGTCGATCACTTCCCAGATGTCGATCCCCATCGCCGCAAAGACCACCTTCAGTTCGTTCACCAGCGCGATGTTCACCGCGCGGAAGGTGTTCTCCAAAATCTTCGCGCTCTCGGCAACCTCCGCCGTCGACACGGGCACCACCTTGTGGAACGCCCGCGCGTACAGCGCAACCGCCGCCTTCCCGCTCGGCAGATCCAGCCCGCCGACGACCTTCGGGATGCTCACCGTCGTGTGCTGCTTGTTCCCCGGGTCCTCACGCTCGGGCGAGAACGCCACGAAGTAATCCTTCCCCACTTCCCACGTCGGCTGCGCCTTCTTCAAAGGCTCCATGAACTCGTTCCGCGTCGTCCCCGGGTACGTCGTCGACTCCAGAACGATCAACTGCCCCTTCTTCATCCGCGGCGCAATCGCCTCAGCAGACTTCACCACGTACGACAAGTCCGGCTCGTGCTTCGCATCCAAAGGCGTCGGCACGCACACCAGGATCGCGTCCGCCTCCGCCAGTTTCTGCGGGTCCGTCGTCGCCAAAAACCGCTCGCTGTACGCCAGGTCCGTATACACGTGGTTGCCCAGGTGCTTCAAGTACGGCACCGGCGGCCGGGCCGCAAACGCCGCACTCTTCTTCGGGTCCGTGTCCACACCAATCACCCGGCACCCCGCCGAATGAAACGCGTGCGCCAGCGGCAAACCCACGTACCCCAATCCGATAATCGCCACCGTGCAGGGTTGGCTCCCGAAGCGTGCAACAAGTTCCGCGTGTTGAGTGTTGTTCATCGTCATCATGGTTCGTGGGCTGTTGGACTATAGAAGCGACGCTCGCACAAACACAAACACACCGCCCCCAAACGCCGGTCTTCTCCCGGCGCACACACTCCCCGCACCCCACCATCGACCAAAACTACTCCCCGCTTCGCCCTCTTCCGCAGCCGCACGCCGCGCGTCCGAGAACGCCAACAAAATCAGGGTCACACCCCACGCAAATACCCCGGCTCCTCCCCCACTCGTGCTCGCACCCGCACCATTCTCCTCACACCGGCTTGCGATACAGCCACCCCATCGGGTGGTGCGTCAGGATAAACCGTTCGCACCGCTCGTGATCCACCTGGAACTCCGGGTGCTCCTTCACAAAGTCCTGAATCGCCGGCAAAGGTCCATCCCCGTCCGGATACCGCAGCTTGGGCATCACGTCCATCACCCCGTCCTGGCACAGCATGTACGACCCGGGCGTCACAAACTCCGCGTACAGATCCAACTCCTTCTTCACATGCTCGCGGTGATGGTCCGAGTCCAGAATCACCAGCACCGTCTTCGCCCCGGCCACAAACTTCCGCACCTGCTCGATCGTCCCCGCGTCCGTCGACGACCCCACCAGGTACGTCACCCGCGGGTGCGAGACGTTGTGCTGCTTCTGAATGTCGATCGTCAGGATCTTCCCCGCCGTGCCCATCAGGTCGAACAGGTGCGCATAAAACAGCGACGACCCGCCCTCCAGCGTCCCCGTCTCCACGATCACATCGGGCTTCAGTTCCGCGATGGTCTCCTGAATCGTCCACAGGTCCATCACGTTCTGACGAATGTGAATCCCCAGCCACTTCGTGCGCGAAAAGTTCCCCGTCCGCGAGATCAAGTTCCGGAAAAACCGCTTCTCCACGAACGACCGAATCGCCCGGTTGAAACTCAAGGGCGAACCCCGCCGCTCAGGCTCGGGCAAACTCGCGGGCGCAACTCGGCTGTGTGAACTGGACGTCATAGCCCAGCATACGCAACTCCTCCCCTTCAGAGAACCTCCCCACCCCCCGCACCCATCTCTCCCGCCCGCCCCAGCCCGGTCCGGGCGCTGTGCGGGTGCATCCGTGCACACCTTCTTCCACATCGATCTTCTCCAACGCCGACGCTCCATCCCGCAGACAATCCCCCGCATGGAGATCTGGGGCTACTTCACCATCCTGCTCATCCTCGGCCGCATCCTCGGCTTCGTCCTCGCCGCCGACGCCCTCATGACCGCGCGCACCGCCCAGGGCACCCTCGCCTGGGTCATCGCCCTCATCCTCATCCCCGAACTCGCCATCCCGCTCTACTTCGTCTTCGGCGGCCGCCGATTCGTCGGTTACGTCCGCGCACGCCGAAAAGGCCGCGGCGAACTCAGCATCCTCGCCGCCCGCCTCGCCGAGGCCCTCCGCGAACACCGCCGCACCGACTCCCACGCCGAGACCTCCCGCGACGAACGCCTCGCCCCGCTCGAAAAACTCGTCCGCCTCCCCACCACCGTCGCCGACCGCGCCGACCTGCTCATCAACGGCGAAGCCACCATGCTCGCCGTCATCAACGCCATCAACCGCGCACAAACCTCCGTCGTCGCTGAGTACTACATCATCCGCGACGACTCCGCGGGCCAGGCCTTCAAAGCCGCGCTCATCAACGCCGCCAACCGCGGCGTCAAAGTCCGCCTCATCTACGACGCCCTCGGCTCCGCACAACTCCCCCGCGCTTACCTCAACGAACTCCGCACCGCAGGCATCGAGGCCCGCAGCTTCTCAGGACTCAGGTTCCCCCCCACACGCCTGCAGATCAACTTCCGCCAGCACCGCAAAATCGTCGTCGTCGACGGCCGCGAAGCCCTCCTCGGTGGCGTCAACATCGGCGACGAATACCTCGGCAAAGACCCCAAACTCTCCCCCTGGCGCGATACCCACCTCCACCTCGTCGGCCCCTCCGCCCTCTCCGTTCAACTCGCCTGGTGCGAAGACTGGTTCTCCATCACCCGCTCCATCCCCGACCTCCCCTGGCAACCCCAAACCCCCCCACGCTCCCAAACCGTCGATCGCCTCTCCAGCGACAACGACCGCACACTCATCATCCCCTCAGGCCCCGCAGACGATCTCGAAACCTGCGGCCTCATGTTCAACCACCTCTTCAACGTCGCCAAACACCGCCTCTGGATCGCCACCCCCTACTTCGTCCCCGACGAAACCACCCTCCACGCTCTCCAACTCGCCGCCCTCCGCGGCGTCGACGTCCGCGTCATCATCCCCGAAGGCTTCGACGCTCGCCTCGTCTGGCTCTCCGCCTTCGCTTTCTATAACGACACCGTCAAGGCCGGCGTCAAACTCCTCCGCTACCAGCCCGGCTTCATGCACCAGAAAGTCTGCCTCTGCGACGACCTCGTCGCCATCGGCACCGCCAACCTCGACAACCGCAGCTTCCGCCTCAACTTCGAGATCACCGCCATCATCCGCAGCGAACGCACCCGCCGCGAAGCCCAGGCCATGTTCGAGAACGACATGCGCCAGTGCCTCATCGTCTCTCCACTTGACTACGACCGCCGCCACTGGTTCTTCCGCGTCCTCTGCCGCATCGCCCGCCTCATGGCCCCGATCCAATAAGCCCTCCGCAACGTACACTTCCCCATGCGCACCGGCGACGGACACCAGCGCAGCAAACTCCCCCTCGGTCGAAAGATCGAGCTGTGGCGCAAAGGCCTCGCCTCCAGCCTCCGCCGATACTCCGCCGAGGCCCTCATCACCACCAAGCAAGGCACCGCCCGCCTCAGCCCCCGCTCACCCAAACCCCACCACAACCCCGCGCTCAACCACGACGCCGCACCCTGCCCCGTCCACCTCCGCAACCACACCCTCGCCAGCGATTGGCACGCCGCCATCTCCGTCTCGCCCGATCAATCGGGCCTCGCCGCTCTCGCCTGGCTCGGTCACTGCAGCGTCCTCATGCGCCTGCAAGGCCTCACCGTCCTCACCGACCCCGTCTTCAGCCCCCAAGTCGGCCTCCGCCTGGGCCCGCTCGTCCTCGGCCCGCGCCGCCTGAAGCAAGCCCCCCTCATCCATCAGCTCCCGCCCATCGACCTCATCCTCATCAGCCACGCCCACTTCGACCACCTCGACAAACCCACCCTTAAGGCCCTCGCGAGCAATCGCACCCGCGTCATCACCGCCGCCGCCACAGGCAAACTCATCCCCCGAGGTTTCGCCGACGTCCTCGAACTCCCCTGGGACGCCTCCACCGAACTTCAAGGCCTCAACCTCACCGCCCTCCGCCCACGCCACTGGGGCGCACGCACAGGCTGGGACCGCCACCGCGGCTACAACAGCTACCTGCTCCGGCCGGGCCCCTCCCCCACCCCCCCCCCCCCCTTCTCCCTCGCCACCCCCTACACACTCACATCCCAAGACCCGGGCCCCACCACGCCCCCCCCCCCCGCCACGCGCGCCCCCCACCCCACGGCAACCCCACCCTCCACCCCCA
>JACVCS010000089.1 GCA_016741915.1 Phycisphaerales bacterium
GCCGCGGATAGGGCTTTATTGCTGTCGCGGCTGCTTGCGATGGACAGCGAGTCGGCCTTCAATGGACGGCTGGGCGCGGGGCGGTTCATCATCCAGACGCCATACCTGGAGCTCAGCGATGAGCAGATGGTCGAGCTGGCGCTGGACATGGACGTGCCGCTGGGCGAGATCGTGCCCGGGCCGGGCGAGGCGGAGGACCGCTGGCTGAAGGTCATCCGAGCGGCGGGTGCGGGCGGGCTGGTTCGCGGGGCGGCGTGATGGGGAAGGGATCGAGGGACCAAGGCATCAAGGGATCAGGGGACCGAGGGATCGAGGGTTGAAAGACACAAATGCAACGCAGAGGTCGCGGAGGGCGCGGAGGAAGACGGAGAAAGGCAGCGGGGAGTTGGGATTCGGTAAGCGACGAAGTCAGGGGCAATGGGGAATCGGCAATCGGCACTCGCAGAAGAATGCACTGATTTGATTCTGCGATTGCCCATTGCCTATTCCCGCTTGCCAGTTCCTTGTGTCTTTCCCTCGATCCCCTGATCCCTTGATCCCTCGATCCCTTTTTCCATGGAGACTCATCAGATGGTTCCCGGCACGTTCACGGTGGTGCAGAAGTTCGGAGGCTCTTCGGTCGCGGACGCGACGAAAATGGCCGCCTGCGCCAAACACGTGCTGAAGACCAAATCGCAGGTTGGGCCCAAGGGTGAGAAAACGCGCGTGGTGGTTGTCGTCAGCGCCATGGGCGATACCACCGATGATCTGATTGCCCTGAGCAAGACGGTGACCGCGGGAAGTGATTCGGTGAATACCGACACGCGCGAGATGGATCAGCTTTTGGCCACCGGCGAGCAGGCCGCCAGCGCGCTCGTGGCGCTGACGCTGCAACGCATGGGGCACAAGGCCCGCAGCCTGACGGGCTGGCAGGCGGGGATCTTCTGCGACGAGTGCTTCGGGCGCGCGTCGATCACGAAGATCGATCCGAACGCGCTCGAGGAGCTGCTTTCGCAGGACATCATCCCGGTCATCGCCGGGTTCCAGGGGCTCGCGCCCGACGGCAGCGTCGCAACGCTGGGACGCGGCGGCAGCGATACCACCGCGGTGGCGATCGCCGGGGCACTCGGTGCGACGTGCGAAATCCTCAAGGACGTGCACGGGGTGTACACCGCCGATCCGCGGCTGGTCCCGGGTGCTCGCAGGCTTGATGCGGTGACGTACGACGAGATGCTCGAGGCGGCGGCGCTGGGCTCGCAGGTGATCCATCCGCGCGCGGTGGAGCTTGCCAAGAAGCTCAAGGTGCCGGTGCGCGTGCTGCACAGCCATGAGCCCGAGAAGGGCTCGACGGTGATCGTTGCAGAGGACCCATCCGCGGCGGGAAGGGCCGTGACGAGCGTTGTGCTCAAGAAAGCGGTGGGGCGGATCTCGATCCGCGGGCTGAACAACCGCGCCGGGGTGCAGAGCGAGGTCTTCTCGCCCATCGCCGCGGCGGGCGTGCCGGTGGATGACATCATCCAGGAAGACGACGGCCCGGGGACGATCAACCTGACCTTCACGCTCGATCAGGGCGACGCGCCGAAAGCCGCGGGGATCGTTCGCGCGATCGCCGGGACGATCGGTGCGCAGGCGGTGCGGATTGACGGTGCGCTGAGCACGGTCTCGGCCGTGGGCGCGGGGATGCGCAACCGTCCGGGCGTGGCGGCGGCGCTGTTTGAGGCTCTCAAGCACGAGCAGGTCGTGGTGGAGAACATCACCACGAGCGAGATCCGCATCAGCGTGGTCGTGGCGGAAGCCGACGGCCCGCGCACGGCCCGGTGCATCCACAAGGCCTTCGACCTGGCGAGTGAGATCGCGTCTTCGTCAAGTGTCGGGAGTGTTGGCGGGACGGGTGCTGGGATCAGCATCGAGCCGCTGCGCGAGGTGAAAGCCGGCTCAGCGCAGAGCGGCGTGTGAATGCTGGGTTGTTCGTTGTTTCGATGAAGCGAACGTGCACGGCTCTGGAGAGCCGTGCCACCTGAAGGCAAATTGCACAGCACGGCCCGTAGGTTGGCCGTGCTTTTTTCTTTCTACACGCCGTTTGAGTTCGTCGGCGGCGTGGTCGAAGTTGACCCGGTCTGTTCGAGCTCGCGAAGTTTGGTGTTCAAGAACTCGCGGGTGGCGATGACGGTTCCGTCTTTCAGGCGGATGGTGTAGTCCTGCCCCGAACTCGACGACGCGGAGGCGATGGAATCAATGAACTGTCGGGCGGTGGTCACACGCGAGCCGGCGGAGCGGAGCTTGCCCCGCAGGTGATCCGCGGCGGCGCTGGGCGAATGCTCGGACCCGTTGCGGATGAAGACCGCGCCGTCGAGCGTGGCGACGGCGTCGAGGAGTTTGTCGATCTTCTGCCGCTCGGTGAGCGTGGCCGGCGTTGCCGCTTGGTTGCTCGTGTTCGTGCCGGTCGACGCGCTGATGGTGACGGTGGCTTCGTCGGTGCCGAGGGTTTGGAGTTTGAACGCGTCGAGCTTGAGGGCGAAGGCTTGGCCCTGGAGCGTGAACGGGATGACCGAGCCTTCGCGAGCGACCACCGGGCCGGCGATCGGGTGGTTCTTGCTGTCGATGATCGTGAGTTCGACCGACCCGCGGGTGATGTCGCTCAGCGTGATGGACAGCGGTGGGGGTGCGATAGAAGCAGCCGATGCCGGGAGCCCGGATTCGATCGGTGTGGTGCGGCGTTGTTTCAGCGTGATTGTTCGAGGCAGGTTCGTCAGCACCGCCGAGGCAGATTGGTTTGGTGTTGGCGTGGTTGAGTTGATCTTGCTCGACGGTGGAATGGCGAACCCGCCTCGCGAACGGAAGATCAGCGCGGGCACGCTTGAGAGCGCCACAATCAGCACCGCGAAGAGCGCTCGCTTCATCTCAAAACCCTCCTTCGGCGTTCACGCGTTGGGCAGGATCACACCCCGGCACTCGCCGAAGCCGATCTTGCGGAAGCCGGGCCTTTCGCACCAGGCGCGCATGATCACCTCGTCGCCGTCTTCGAGGAAGACACGCTTCTCGCCCGTGGGCAGTTCGATGGCCTTCCGCGGCAGCGGCTTGCCGTCGCTGCCGGTGCCGACCCAGGTGCTTTCGAGCAGACAGCCGCGGCTGTCGGGGGTGCTGCCGCTGATTGTGCCGCTGGCGAGCAGGTCGCCCGGGATGAGGTTGCAGCCGTTGACGGTGTGGTGGGCGATCATCTGGGCGAACGTCCAGTACATTCGGCTGAAATCACCCTTGCTCACACGCACCGGCGCGATGTTCTTCTCACGCATCGCCTTGCTACTGAGCAAAACTTCGAGCGTGATCTCAAACCCGGTGCTGCGGCCGGCGGTGTTGATGTAGTCCAGCGGCGCGGGATCGCCCGCTTCGCGCAGCGGACCCTGGATGCGGAACGGGGCGAGGGCGTCGCGCGTGACGACGAAGGGCGAGATGCTGGTTGCGAAGTTCTTCGCCAGGAACGGGCCGAGGGGTTGGTATTCCCAGGCCTGCATGTCGCGTGCGGACCAGTCGTTGACGATGACAAGACCAAAGATCGCTTCGTCGGCCTCGTCGATGGGGATGGGGTTGCCGAGTTTGTTGCCGCCACCGATGATCACGCCCATTTCGAGCTCGTAATCGAGGCGTTTGCTTGGGCCGAAGGTCGGGTTGGGGGTGTTGTCGATGTTCTGCTGACCGCGCGGGCGTTTGACGGGTGTGCCGCTAACGACGATGCTGCTAGCGCGGCCGTGGTAACCGATGGGGACGTGCTTGTAGTTGGGGAGCAGGGGGTTATCTGGGCGGAACATGCTGCCGACGGTCTTGGCGTGGTCGATGCTGGCGTAGAAGTCGGTGTAGTTCAGGGGCAAGAGGGGGGCGATGAGCTTGGCGTTTTTGATCGGCGTGAGGGCCTTCTGACGCAGTCGGCGGGCTTGCTGACCGCCGGAGGGTTGGCCGTCGAGGAGGAAGGCCTGGGCCTGTTCGCGGAGGAAACGGGCGAAGACGGGGTCCATGGCGACGAGCTGTTGAAGCCCGCCGTAGTGGAGGCAGTCGTGGAGATCTTGAAAGAAATCGTCGTCGAACGCTTCGCCGTCGATGGTGGCGTCATCAAAGAGCCCGGCGTGCATGAGCATGTCGAGATCGAGGACGCTATCGCCGATGGCGACGCAGAGGCGCCCGGGCGATGTCGGACTGGCGGGTGTGTCGGAGTCCTGGGCGTGCTCGGCGTTCGCGGCGGGGTCGTCGATCGAGCAGAACGGCAGGTTCTGAATCGGGAAATCGGTGGTGGGGTCGTTGGCGGTCTCGACAAAGCTGCGGAGATTCGGATCGAGGGTGTGGTCGGTGCTGGGTTGAGTAGCCATAGTGCGGCAGTGTAGATCGGCGAAGATCGATCGGCGGGCTTGCGTGCGGGTGCGGATGCGGGGATGATGATGGACGTGATGAAGCCGCAGGGATCGATCGTGCTGCAGCATGTCCAGACCGAGCCAGGGCTATCGGTGGCGGCGGCGTTGTTCCTTGAGTACGCGGCGGGCTTGCCGTTCAGTTTGTGCTTTCAGGGGTTCGATGACGAGCTGAAGACGCTACCGGGGAAGTATGCGCAGCCGCGTGGGACGATCATTTTGGCGAATCGGGTAACGGCGGCAGGAACGCCCGGCGAGGCGGTGGGCTGCGTGGCGCTTCGGCCGATCTTGGACGAGCGGACGTGCGAGATGAAACGGATGTATGTGAAGCCGACGTGCCGGGGGCTGGGCGTGGGCAGGTTGCTGGCGGAGGAGTTGATCCGGTTCGCGCGGGGCGCCGGGTATGCGCGGATGCTGCTGGATTCCGAGCCCGACTTCGCGGCCGCCATGGGTCTGTACCGCTCGCTGGGATTCGTTGATACGGAAAGGTACAACGACGACCCGCACCCGCAGACGGTGTTCATGGAGCTGCGGCTGTGAAGGTCACTGGCCGACTGTTCAATTTACTGGTCCCGCGACACGATGTACTCGAATGTTCGGGATCTGGGCGATATCTGGGGCGATTTGGGGCGAAAAACCCCCACTCTGCAAACCGCCGATAATCGCGGTTATGTTAAACAGCATGCGAGCGGAAAGGCGGGGAGGCGGTAAGAGCGGTCTGGGCGGTTTGGCGGAAGGCACGCTGGGAAGCGGGGATTCGCTCGCGGCGAGGATGGCCATCGTCTTGGCGTCTTGAACGAGCGTGACCACGCGGGCATGCTCGCGGTTGACGTCCTTAGGCAGCGTGAGGCTGACAGTTTGCGGTTTGGACGGGGCGACGCCCGTGGTGAACGCGCGGACCACGGCATCGTGCTTGAGGGTGTGACCGGCGTTTTCGCCTCGGGTGACTTTGGACTCCAGGCCGTCTTCGACAATCGCGGCGAGGTAGAGCAGTTCGGTGGACGACTTCGACAGGCTTTCCCCGTCGGAAACGCTCAGCGTGACTTCAAGTGTTGACGATGACGCTAAGGGAGATTTGGGCGTGTTTGCGGGTGTCGGCTTTGCCTGCGTGGATTTCGACGGCTTGCTTTCGGGCGTCGGTGCGACCCAGTTGATCGTCGTCGCGAGTGTGACCTTGCTGATCTGCGAGCTTGCTTTGGTGATCTCGTGGTTGGCGCGGTCGGAGTCGGAGCCGACGAACTCGCGTCGACCGCCGACGATCAACTGTGGGGTGTAGAGGCCGCGGCTGCCGAGCGCGTCGGCGTACGCGTGCTGGCGTTCGGTTGCGGCCTTGGAGGAGAAACGATCAGGCCACCCCAAGTAGTCCCAGTAATCCACATGAAACGCCAGCACGATCACGCGGGCGTTCTTGTCGCGTGAAGAACCGGCGATCTGCGAGGCGACGTGTTCGGCCGGCGGGCAGGATGAGCAGCCTTCGCTGGTGAAGAGCTCAACAACCACGGGCACGGTTTCGGCCTGCGGTTGAGGCTGAATCTGAGGGGAGGGTTGCGTCGGCGCGGGGGTTTGCGGCTGCGGTGCGCTCATGGTCTGGGTGGTGATGGAGGCGACCAACGCGGCGGCGAAGATGGGATTGTGCATGGTGATCTCGCTGAAGAGTTGGATGCCGGTGGCTGCGGTTCGTTGCGAGTCTTCGTAAGCGTGCCCGCGAGTTGGTGTGGATCAGGGTGCAAATGTGCGGCGGATGCCCTACACTGCGTGGAACGCCTTTGTGGAGATTTTCATGGCTATCCGCACCGCGTACACCGCGAACATTGAACACATCTCGATCCTCGACGAGAACGGGGTTCTGGACGAGAAACTCGCCAAAACCGCTTCGGGCGAGCCCTTGCTGACCCCGGAGCAGGTGCTGTTTCTGTACGAGCGGATGGTGGAGTGCCGCCAGCTCGACGAGGTGGCCTTTAAGCTCCAGCGTTCGGGGCGGTTGTTTACCTATCCGCAGAACAAGGGGCAGGAGGCGTGCGCCCTGGGTTCGGGGTTTGCGATGCGGAAGGGGCAGGATTGGCTGGTGCCGTGCTATCGCGAGAACGCGGCGCTCTTCCTGCATGGGATGCCCATGGGGCACGTGCTGCTCTTCTGGGCGGGTGACGAGCGCGGCAGCATCATCCCCGAGGGCGTGAAGATCACCCCCATTGCCATCCCCATCGGCACGCAGATGCTGCACGCCGCGGGGATCGCCTGGGCCCAGAAGGTCCGCAAGAACGACAGCGTGGTGATCACGTACTTCGGCGACGGCGCCACCAGCGAGGGCGACTTCCACGAGGCGATGAACTTCGCGACGGTCTTCAATGTGCCGGCGATTTTCTTCTGCCAGAACAACCAGTGGGCCATCAGCGTCCCGCGTGAACAGCAGATGAATAGCGAGACGGTTGCGCAGAAGGGTCTGGCGTACGGCGCGCAGTGCGTGCAGGTCGACGGCAACGACATCTTCGCGGTCTACAAGGCGACGCTCGAGGCCCGCGAGCGTGCCCGGCAGGGCGGCGGCGTGACGCTGATCGAGGCGATCACGTACCGCTTGGGCGATCACACCACGGCCGACGACGCGCGGCGGTACCGCTCGGCGGACGAGGTGGAAAGCTGGAAGAACAAGGACCCGATGATCCGCACGCGGAAGTACCTCGAAGCCCGCGGGCTGTGGGACGAAGCGAAGCAGAAGTCGGCGGAAGAGCGGGCCGAGGCGATGATCAAGAAGATCGCCGACGACGCGCTGAACTTCGCCCCCCCCACGACGGACGAGATGTTCAACTATCTGTACGCGGAGATCCCCGAGGAGCTCCGGCGTCAGCGCGACACGCTGCGGACGAACTCGCTGAGTATGAACCCCGAGCAGGCTCGCCTGAGCGAGTCACGCCGGTAAGGGCGTTTATTCGAATGACTCGCGAACAGCCGCACCTTCAGGACGACTATCTGTGAGCGAAAGTGACTTTGCTCGGGTGTGGGCAGTTGTGCGAGTCGACTATCCGGATGACTTCTTGGAAGTACTCCTCCGCGATACCGAGTTTGATTGGACAGTGAAAGTTCACTCGCTGCATATCAGCCGAGAAGCAGCACTGGAAGAGACCACGCGACTGAACGCCCTGCAAGCCGAGAAGCACTGTCGGTACCACTTGATGCCGACCAAGATTGATCCCGAACACCTGAACCCGATCGCAAGACACCTGACGAATCCGACCTGACATTCCCAACTCGTTGACGACCGTTACCCCCCCCACCCCCCACCCCCCCACTGTCCCAGATTGAATTTGGCCCTTTGGCAGTTTGACCATTTGGCCCTTTGGAGCCCCCCCATGCCCCGTACGCCCCAGATGATCGAGAAAGGTCTCACCCTCGTCGACGCCATCAACGAGGCGCTGTATCAGGAGATGGAGCGTGACGACCGGGTGATGTGCCTGGGCGAGGACGTTGGTCTCAACGGCGGCGTCTTCCGCGTCACCGAGGGGCTCCAGAATCGCTTCGGGCCTGACCGCGTGGTGGACACGCCGCTGAGTGAGTCGGGGATCATGGGCTCGAGCATCGGGTTGGCGCTGGCGGGCATGCGCCCGATTCCGGAGATCCAGTTCGAGGGGTTCATGGGCCCGGCGTACGACCAGCTTGTGAATCACGCGGCGCGGTTCCGCAACCGCACGCGTGGCAGTCACACGGTGCCGCTGACGGTCCGCGTGCCGTGGGGCGGCGGCATCCACGCGCCGGAGTTCCACTCCGACTCGCCCGAGGTGATGTACATCCACAACCCGGGGATGAAGGTCGTCTGCCCGAGCACCCCGAGCGACGCGAAGGGCCTGCTGCTCGCGGCGATCCGCGACCCGGATCCGGTGATCTTCTTCGAGCCCAAGCGCGTCTATCGCTCATTCCGTGAGCAGGTCGACGAGGGCGATTACACGATCCCCATCGGCAAGGCCAAGACCGTCAGCGAGGGCACCGACGTGACGGTGATCACCTGGGGCTCGATGGTTTTCGAGTGTCTCGCGGCGATGGACCAGCTCCCCGACGACCTGAGCGTCGAGCTGATCGACCTGCGCACGCTCAACCCGCTGGACACCGACGCGATTTGCGCCAGCGCCGAAAAGACCGGCCGCGTGGTGATCGTGCAGGAAGCCCCCAAGACCTGCGGCCTGGCGAGCGAGCTGACGACGATCATCGTGGAACGCTGCTTCCTGAACCTGCAAGCCCCGGTGCAGCGCGTCTGCGGGTTTGACACGATCATGCCGTACGCGAAGCTGGAACTGCAGTACCTGCCGGACGCGAAGAAGATCGCGGAAGCGATCGGCGCGGTGGCGGCGTATTGAGTACGGATGGGCGTTGGCGGTCGGAAGCAGTGAGTACAGAGCACATTGCACAGGGCCACATGGCACATCGCACATGGCACAGCCGGACCTTTGCGCGCGGGCGCTGAGGTGGGCGTGGTTGTGCGTTGGCTGGATCGACCGGATCGGTAAGGCGTGTGAACGACCGAGGGCAGCCGATCGATGAGTGGGTGGTGATCGAATGAAAATGAACCCAACTTGTAAAGATCATCTCATACAGTGGCAGAAGGAGCTTTGGCTGGTCGGCATCTGGCAGCCCCCACAGTCGCGAGTGGGGATCAGTGCGGGCAATCGGCCAACTTCGGCACGACTCGGGTTCACCAACTATCCGCGTGGACCATACGCGCGACCCGAAGACCTCCATCTTCCCGACAATGAGCGCCGATATGACTATTATGTCGATTTCTATACTCGCAGGCTTACCCGCCAGATTGCCTCGGAAAGCACATTCTACACGGCGGTTCGGTACCGTGGAATCGTTGCCGACATAAGCGACTGGTGCGATCCGGCACCACACGGGCATCGATTGAACATGGTGATTCTTCCCGGTCACCTTCGAGCCTTTGCCGAAGGCAGAGCGTTCACGACGCGACATTTGGATACGAAATACTCACCGTTTCCCGAGTTCAACGCTCCGACACTGAGCTGGGACGGCGTGGAGAATGTGTTGCGACGCGAGGGTTGGGACATTACGGACGACTACTCGATGGGCACCGGGGCACATAAGCCCTGTATGATCGACGAACTCGAACTCATCGAAGGCCCCTGGCCCAAGGAAGTACTCGAAGCGTTGGAGGAGTAAACGGTGCAATCGCATGCGATCAGACTACGACGGTTCTCCTCTTTCATCAAATGAACCGTACGCTGTACTGAAAACCAGCCTGACGGCAGCGGCCGCAGGAATCGTGAAGATACCCGTCCGTGAGTTGCCGCCCGGTGCCGACCCAAACCGATACACTCTGCAATCAGATCTGCCACCTTTCACCGGGAACGGCTTCGCCGGCAGTTTGGATGGCCATCTGACACCTGAATGGAAAGTTGCGCGTTTCCCCGGGCCACCGGATGTCACGATCATGCGATTCAAGAACGCCGACGGTTCGCCGCGTCAAGTTTCCATGGCACAGGCGGGTGCGAGCGATCGTTGGGTGCTCAAACAGAATGATCCGAACAACCCCCTGCTTGGCTATCACTGGGAGCCCTTGCCATGATTCTGTGTAGTGACGGCGAGTATTGGTACTGCAGTACCGGGGTAAGCCGCGAAAAGGACCAGGTTGGTGTTCGGTTGGGATCGCGAATGGCTCAACCACCCGGGATGGTTCCTCTGCCACCGATCGGTGCACAGATGTACGGGCTGCGTCCTTACACCGGCATGACGTTTTTTCCCGAGCTCCGCTACCGCGGCTGCCGAGTGACGCCCGTGTTTTGGCATGCGACTGCAACCGAACCCTTGTTGCTGGTTCATATGACGCAAGAAGACTTGGACTTCAGCAAGTACTTCGTCAAGCCGCCAAACCGCACCGGGCATGAGATCAAGCGTGCAATGGAAGCCGATGGCTGGTCATGGGATTTGCGCGAAGACGGCTATCGATACCTCCACGTTGACGAGCTCGAAAAGATCGAAGGCCAGCCGCCGGAGAGCTCGTTCTAGCGGGTTGAGTTCAATGTCACCGCTCTTCAACCCACCTGCGGCATCTGACCGAACCCCGCACGCACCGCGTAGTCACACCCCCACAGCGGGTATGGCACCACCCAGCGGAGGTGCCGGCAGTTGCGGCGATGCAGCTGTGTGTTCGCCAGCACGTACTCGATGAGTTCGTCGTGGCGGGGGAATGTTGACTCGCTGGGGCCCACCCCAGCGGCGGGCGGATCGTTCGGCGTGTTCAGCGAGTCGAAGGCCGGGGTCAGATCGTGCAGGCGGTCGTGCCAGCGTGAGGAGGGGTCGCCGCGGGCCGGGCCGCCGAAGCCGACGAAGTAGGCCTCGCCCGACGGCTTGCCCGTGACGTGGAACTCGTTGGGCAGCAGGATGTCGAGGATGAGTTTTTTCGTCGGCACGCGGGCGATGGTGTGGGACTCGAAGTGGACCTTGGGCATCGGCTCGTGCACCCGCACGCCCAGGAAGACATCCACCGGCCCGCGTGCGCCGACGGGCTCAGAGTCCCAGTCGATCACGTCGCGCTCGTGCCCGTTCTCGCCCAGGGTGATCACGCGCGGGAACGGGTCGGAGCTGAACTCCGGCAGCAGGGCGTAGTGGTTCAGGCCTTCCTGCCGATCGGCGTCGAGCGAACGCAGCCCGCGCGGGACCTGCTCGCGTGCGGGCCACATGAATGTCACGGGCAGGTGCCCGTGACCGGCGCACAAACCCACGTGCCCCGTGGCGATGGTCCCCTCAAGCCAGCCGGGCTTGGTGCTGGAGTGCCTGGCGCACTGCACGATCACCAGCGCATCGGACCACACGCCCGTGATGGCCCGCGATGAATCGAAGGCGGCCTTGCGGGTTGGTCCGTCGCGGGTTTCCTGGCTACCGACCTGCACCAGCGACGCCACCGCGCGACGGGCTCGGGCCTGGGTGCCGCCGAGGCCTTGAATGAGCTCGGCGTAGGTCGATTGGGCATGGGCCGCGCTTGTGCGAACGGACCGGGCGGGGGCCTTGGCGGCGATGCTGTTCAGCGTGCGGGCCAACCCCTCAACGCCCGGCAGCAGTTCAACGACGTTCAAGGGCTCGGACTGAGGCCGAGCGGCGGCCAGCACCCGGAAACACAGCGGCTTGGGAACTCTGCACCACTCGCTCATGCGCGTCACGCCGCGGTGCTCTTCGGGGATGGCGTTCAGCACGCGGACCACATCATCACGCAAACGCTCGGCGAGTCGGCGCAGGCTCGGCAAGTCCGTTGTCGGTGCGGCGCTCGCCAGGCGTGGAGCCGGGGCCGATCGCTCGGCCCGCGAACCGACCTTGGCGGGTTTGCTGGACCTGGTTGTGCGCTTGGTCTTCATGATTCGTTCAGCCCGGGGAGGGGTGCGGTCGCTCTCCAACCCCCCTACAACC
>JACVCS010000017.1 GCA_016741915.1 Phycisphaerales bacterium
CGTCGGCGCCCCCGAAGTCGGCATGGCGGCCAATCATGCGCTGGAACCGTACCCAGGTGTCGGCCGGGATGTATTCCATGATGTGGCCGATGTGGAAATGGCCGTTGGCGTAGGGCAGGGCGGTTGTGACGAACAGGCGGCGCGCGGTCATTCGGGGTTTCTCCGGAGGAACCGGCCATTTTACCGGGGCGCGTTAGACTCCGGCCCATCACGCCAACCGACCCCACACACCCGGAGACCACGAATCGCCCTTCCAACCCCGCAACCCCCCCAACCTCCGCCGCCCGGCGGCAGCCAATCGAACGCCGAGCCGACCAGCCCGGTTGAGCTGACGCGCACGAACACCGAGTTCGAAGCCGCTGCGATCGCCGAGGCTCTGCGTGCGCAGGGGATCCAGGCCCGCGTCCTCGGCGGCAACCTCGCCGGCATGCGTGCCGAGGCGCCGGCCCTCGCCAGCGTCATCGTCCGGCGCATGGACCTGCCCCGCGCAACCGAGGTGCTGCGAGCGGTGAAGGCCGATTCGATCGATATCGACTGGAACGAGGTCGACGTGGGCGACGAATCCCGCGCCGACCCGCCCGACTCGTGCATCCACTGCGGGTACAGCATCGCCCACGTCCCCGACGAACGCCCTTGCCCCGAATGCGGCAAGGTCACGCCCCTCGGTGCTCGTCAGGAACGCCCGAAATCCGCAGCCATACACCCTCGGCCCAAAACGCCGCACGAATCCAGCACCCAGATCAGCCCGACAAACGACACGCCGCGGCTCCTCGGCACATGGGTCGTGCTGCTGATCATGGTGCTCGCGGCGCTCGCCATCGCGGGCAAGCTCGTGCTCTTCGGTGCCATGGACCGCGAGCGAGGCCCGACCCAGGCCGTGCCTTAATCACCAATCTCACGCCGGTTCAACGTGCGTGAGCACATCGCGAACCCGCGGCACGCGCTCGCGGACGGTGGCGCGCACCTTGCCGCCGATGGCGTGCGCCTCGCGGATGCTGATCGTCGCGTCCACGTGCAGGTGCATGTCCACCAGGTACTTCGGCCCGCTCTTGCGCGCCAAGACCTTCTCAACCCCGCGCACGCCCTCCACCGACGCCGCCACCGTGCGGATTTCTTCCAGCAGATCGGGCGGCGCCGCGTCGAGCAGTTCGTGCAGCGGATCGTGCAGCAGCCGCAGCGCCGTGTAAACGATGATCCCCGAGGCGACGATCGCCGCCACTTCGTCGGCATAGACCAGTTGGGGCGAGCCGAACCACCCGGGGCCCCACACCGCCAGCGTCACACCGACAAACGCCGCCACCGACGTGATCGCGTCGGCGCGGTGGTGCCACGCGTCGGCGTGGGCCGCGTTGCTTTCCTCCATCTCCGCCACCCGCCCCACCACGCGGAAGAGCACTTCCTTCACCACCACCACCCCGCCCAGAACAAAGAGTGTCCAGGCCTTGGGCGGGTCGTGCGGCGTGAGGATCTGCTGCGCCGATTCCACCGCGATAATCACCGCGGCCACCAGCAGCAGCACACACACGATCAGCGCGCTGACCGCCTCCGCCTTCCCATGCCCGTACGGATGGTCCTCGTCCGGCGGCTTGCGCGCGATGCGAATGCCCTGAAGCACAACCAGCGAACTGGCGGAGTCCGCGAACGATTCAATCGCGTCGGCGACGAGTGCCGAGGAGTGGCCCGCGATCCCGCCGATGAGTTTGATCGTCGCCAGCGCGATGCTGGCCAGCAGCCCCACCACCGTGATGCGCAGGGCCTTGCCCGCGCCCGGTTCCACCGGCTTCTGGTCATCCGACTTCGGCTGGGCCTGGTTCACGCAACAGACCTTACCACACCCGCCGCGATCGTTCCGCCGCCGCCTTACACCACCCACAACGGGTCAATCCCAGGGTCGGCAAGGTGGGTGGTCATCGCCCGGATGGTGGTGGAGCCACCCCGGGGTAACTTTGTGATTTCGCGTATATTCGCATCGTGTTCGTATCAATACGGTGGCATATTGTTGAAAATGGGGGTTATCAGTATTTTCCCTTTCCATTCCAAGGCGATTGTGTTAGCGTATGAAGAGAGGAGAGGGGGGTAGGGCAGGTGATTTGGGGGATGTGGATGGTGACGGGGTGAGAGGTTCTTGGGCGATGTGCCCGAGAGTTCAGCCCGCGGGCTTTGGCCCCGGGGAACGATCCACCAAGCGTTGCGAGGTGCATCATGGTTGAACCTTCTCAACAGCCCGATGGTCAGCCGTCGGCGGCGTCGCGTGCGCTGCCCAAGATCGACACCACCACCGATCTGCACTCTCGGCCGAATCGAAACGAACTGCCCGAGAGTCAGTTCGAAGCCGTGGAAGCGTGCCCGTGTTGTTCGCCCGAGAAGTTCTTCGAATCGATCTACGAGTGCGCCGAGGGCGACCCGACGCGCGTCCCCTGGGCGGAGTGCCGACCCAACCCGTGCCTCGTCGAATGGATGAACCGAGAGGCCTGCCAGCTTGTGCGCCCCGGCGCGCGGGCGGTGGTCATCGGTTGTGGCTTGGGAGATGATCTGCTCGAACTCATCCGGCGCGGGTACGACGCGGTGGGGATCGACGTTTCGCCAACCGCCATCCGCTGGGCCGCCCGAAGGCACTCGCAGCACGCCGAGCGATTCATCGCCGCGGACCTGATGAACCTGCCCGCACGGTTGGTCGGGCGGTTCGATCTCGCGGTGGAGATCAGCACCATCCAATCGGTCCATCCGAGCCTGCGCCGATTGATCGTCGGCGGCATCGCCCGCACGCTCACGCCCCGCGGCACGGTGATGGTCCTCACGCGCACGCGCGACGAGGCCGACGAAATGGACACACACGACGGGCCGCCCTGGCCTCTGACGCGCGGCGAGTTGATTGACCTGTTCTCCGCTTCGGGCCTCTGCCCGCACGGCGAACTGCGGCAAGTACCCGACCCCAGGCCCAGCAGCGACGACACCGAGCCCCGCGCCTGGCTCATGGGCACGTTCGTGCGTTGCGGCTGAGTTCTTGCCGCCGAATCGCCAATCGGTCAGTTCCGCGTCGAACGCTTCCAGAGTGCCCAGATCACCGCGGTGATCAGCGTGCCGATGAGCGCCCCGGCGACCACGTCGCTGATGTAGTGGTCGCGTACGTGCAGGCGGCCGAGTGCCGTCTGATACGCCAGAAAGAGCGACAGCACAGCCACCAATGGCGAGCGCCTGAAGACCAACGCCAACGCCCACGCACCCGCAAAGGCCACTGCGGCGTGCGATGAGGCAAGCCCAAGGTCCGAGGTATCGAAGAACCACTTGAGAAACGGTGCGGCTTGCTCGCCGGGCTTGGGGATCGGCGCCGACCAGTGCCAGGTGTAGGCGTAGGTGCTCGCCTCATTCAGTGGCAGCGACGCGTTCGCGTTGATGAGCGCGTCGGGTCGGCCGCGGCGCACGAGCAGTTTCACACCTTCAGCCACGAGACCCGCAAGCCCCGCACAGCCGATGAGAAAAAACGGGATCGACAGCGGTGTCGAAGCTCGGCCCGCCGCGGGCTGGGCGCTGAAGCGCTCGGGATCGTTCCGTCGCGTGATGTTGATCAGCAGCAGCGCCAGTGCGATGACCGACCACGTGCCGATGTACCCCATCAGACGGGTGAGGCGGTGCCAATCCCGTCCTTCGACGAACCGCTTGTCCAGTTCCGCAACCTGCGAGAGATCGAAGGCGTGGGCAACGAAAAGCCCGATCAACAGCAGCGCGACGGCGGGCAGCAGCCACGTCTCGGGGTTGAGCGGCCGCGGGCGGTGAAGGCTTGCGGAGAACTCGCCGGGTTGTTCGCGGAGAGGTGGTTGGGGGGTGTGGGGGGTGTGGATCATGATGCGTGCCGTGTTGATTCGCAGGTTGTCAGCGTATCAGAGCTTCAGCAGGCTCATGACAATCTCGAAGGCGATCAGCAGGATGATGATCCACTCGAGGATTTCCATCCGCCGATTCGTTTGGCGGTCGCTGGCTTTCTGGTAGAGGCCTTCCAGGATGCTGATTTTTCGCAGGACGCTGGCGTCCCAGTCGGGCAGGTGCAGGCGCCGGGCGGCGGACTGATACACGCGGGCGAGGTACTGATCGCCCAGCAGTTTCAGGGCGTTGTTGATCCCCTCGAACATCAGCGCACTGTCCATCTGCATCGCGGCGAGTCGGCGCAGCGCGCTCCGGCTCGTCAGCCCGCGGTTGAACAGCTCGCGAAGTTCGGACTCGCTGCGTTCCTGCGTGCCCGTCTTCCGCGCCGGGCGCGCGTCGCGGGGGAGCTGCGCTTCGTACGCCGACTCGAGCATTGTGTCGAGGCGGTCGTCCATGAAGCGCAGCTCCGCCAGCTCCATGTTCGCGTATTCGAGCACCGAGATGATGTCGTCGGCGTTCTCGCTGACGACGATCGCCGCGTTCCAGTCGATGTGCGTCACGTCGCGGTCGCTGTAGCTCAGTGCGCCGGCGAGGGCTTCCTCGGTCTGCTGATCCGAGAGGTTCTGTCCCTCGGCTCGAAGGATTCGCGCCAGGAAGCGGTTCAACTCGACGGAGTTCGTCGCCGGCGGCAGGCCCTCGCCCTTGCGGACGTGGTAGATGACGTAGTCCTCGACGATCGGCGCAAAGAGCGGGCGGCGCACGGCGGCGTTGATGGCGCGGAGCGTTTCCTCCGCCGCGAGCTTGGAGGCGAGCTGCAACGGCTGGTTCTCGTAGAGCGTCTCGGCGAGTTTGAGCCAGCGGTCGGGGGTCGCGGGGATGGGCAGGCGGTAGGTGACCGCGACGCCGCCAAAGTCGTAGAGGGTCAGCTCGACAACCGGCTCGGTCTGGAAGCCGTGCCCGAGGTCGATCGGTTGGGCGGGGCGTTCGACGCGGAGGGGTTCGGGCCTGAACTCGAAGTGTTCCGGGGCGCGCGGGCCGTCCTTGCCTTGGACTCGGAGGCTTTCGCGGTCGATCTTGCGATCGGGGGTGCTGAGCAGGTGTTGGGCGCGGTCGAGGTCGATGGCGAGCCCGACGTCGTAGGCGAAGCTGATCAGGGCGACGCCGTCGTCGATGCGGATGGGCGGAAAGGCGGTGCCCGGTGCGGGTTGGATGGGCTGCGGGGTTGCCACGAATGACCGTATGGCGGGTCAAAGCCCGAAACGGGGGCGAGAGATGTTTGGGTTCTGATTGGTTCAAAAATGAACATAAAGACCGATAACCGGGGTTTCCCGGGGGCTGCGACGGAAGGCGGGGGGGCCATATACTGGAGATTGACCCACAAACCAGCGGGCGAGGCCGGGAGACCGGTGAATGCTTGCGGAAGGAGTGCGCGTGGAAGCCTACGAACGACTGAAGAGCCTGGTTGCGGAGGCGGCGGTGGACGTGATGAAGGGTGCCGGGGGGAACAAGGCCGCGAAGGTGCGTGCGCGCAAGAAGATGCAGGAAATCAAGCAGGCGGCCCAGGACGTGCGCGAGGCGTTGCTCGCGGGCGAGGCGGCCGACGGCGCCGAGGGCGGCGAAGAGAAGGCCTGATGGTCGGATCGAACCCGGTTTTTTCGATCCAACCCCCGGGCACCTCGGACCCCGGGGGGCTGCGCCCGATCGAAACCGGTTTTTTCGTGGGGCTTTGGATATGAGCAGCGGTCAGGTGACACAGTCGGAAGCGCGCCCGGGCGCGGAAGGTTCGGTTTCGGCGCGCGCGGGCGAGGCCCGGCGCGGGTTGCTCTTTGACCTAGCGACGCTCGATCTTTCGAAAGACCGCTTCGACCGCGAGGCGATCGGCCGGCGGAATCCGCACCGCGGGGATATGGCCCTGTTGGACGCGGTTTTGTGGACCAGCGACGACTTCAAGCGCGGCGTAGGGGTTTGGCGCGTGAAGGGGACGGAGTTCTGGGTTCCGGGGCATTTCCCGGGCAAGCCCATGCTGCCGGGCGTGCTGCAGGTTGAGGCCGGGGCACAGATGAGCGTGTTTCTGTACAATTCGCGGTTCGTGCGTCCGAAGCTCGCGGCGTTCACGCATATCGAGGAATGCAGTTTCCGCGGGCAGGTGCAGCCCGGGGACCATCTGCTGATTCTGGCGGACGAGATCAAGTGCTCGGAGAAGCGGTTTCACAGCCGAATCCAGGGTGTGGTGGGGAATCGGGTGACGTTCGAGGCGACGATCACGGGGATCGCGCTGGGTGAAGCCCAGATGGACGCGTAAGGAAGTTTGAAATCGCGGTTGGTCACGGCGCGGTTCGGGTGGGATCACAGAAACTGAACCGAAAACGGGGGGCGTGCATGCGGGTGTACCTGGTTCGTCACGGAAAAGCCCAGCGGCCGGAAGAGGCGGCGGGCGATGATGTGCGCGCACTGGTGGGCCTTGGACAGACGCAGGCGCGTTGGCTGGGGGCGAGCATCGCGCGGATGATCGAGCGTGACGGCGCGGCGGCGAAGCCGGTGGTGGTGAGCAGCAGCCCGATCGTGCGCGCTCGGCAGACGGCGGAGATCATCGCGGACGAGTTGAAAGTGACCATTGAACTGTCGGGCAAGCTGTCGACTGCGTGCGGGTTGACGGAGTTGTTCGAAGAACTGGACTATCGCGTGCGGCAGGCGCACGAACTGGGCGGGGCGGTGATGCTGGTTGGGCATAACCCGACGATGGAAGATGCGGGGGCGCGGCTGCTGGGGAAGACGGGGCTGTCGATGGGGACGGGCGAGGCGCTGGTGATCGAACTGCCCGGTGATTGGGCGGGTGAGGTTGGGGCGGGGCGGTTGGTTGCCCATCTGGTGATGGAGCGGTGAGCGGGGACGTCGGGCCCGGGCGGGGTCAACCGCGCGGGCTTCTCGGACGTATAGAGGGGTGCGTGAGTGACCGATAAATGTGGTGGCGGCGAGGCTCGGCGTGTGGTCGTTCGGGCGGCGGTGTGCGCGGGTTGGGAAAGCTCGAATCTCAAAGCTCAGAACTCAAAGCTCAAAAACTCAAAGAACGGAAAACAGGGCTTGATGCGGACTGGATTCGTGCTGGGTGTTGGTGGCGGGTGGTGAATCGGGCCGCGGTTGCGGCGGAGGCGACGGCATATGGGCGGCGCACCACGGACGGAGCTCTCGGCGGAACTGCTGCGGACGATGCACGCCATCCGCGACAAGGCGGTGGAGTATGGGCTGGACTTTTACGAGGTGATCTTCGAGGTCCTGCCGTTTGACGTGATGAACCAGATCGCCGCGTACGGCGGGTTCCCGGTGCGGTATCCGCACTGGCGGTGGGGGATGGAGTACGAGAAGCTCAGCAAGCGCGACGCGTACGGGCTGGGGCGGATTTACGAGATGGTGATCAACACCGACCCGGTGTACGCGTATCTGCAGGAGAGCAACAGCGTCACGGATCAGAAGCTCGTGATGGCGCACGTCTTCGGGCACGCGGACTTCTTCAAGAACAACGCGTGGTTCCGCATGACCAACCGCAAGATGCTCGACGAGATGGCGAACCACGCCACGCGGATCCGGCGGCACATCGATCGGCACGGGCAGGAACGCGTCGAGCGGTTTATCGATACGTGCCTGAGCATCGAGTCGCTGATCGATACGCACGGGCAGTTTGTGCAGCGTGCGACGGGGGAGGATGATGCGCGGCCGTTTGTGCCTGAAAGGCTGCGATCGAAGGACTACATGGACCCGTTCGTGAACCCGCGCTCGGAGATCGATCGGCAGCGGCGTGAGCACGAGCAGCGGGCGATCGCGGCGCGCGGGCGCGTGCCGGACAGGCCCACACGCGACGTGCTGGCGTTTCTCACGCGGCATGCGCCGCTGGAGGAGTGGCAGCGGGACGTGTTGTCGATCGTGCGGGAGGAGGCGTACTACTTTGTGCCGCAGGCGATGACGAAGATCATGAACGAGGGGTGGGCGAGCTATTGGCACAGCAAGCTGATGACGCACCATTTCTGCGGGGCGGACGAGGTGGTGCACTATTGCGACCAGCACTCGGGGGTGATCCACATGCCCTCGGGCGGGTTCAACCCGTACAAGATCGGCATCGAGCTTTGGCGTGATATCGAGCGGCGGTGGGACACGGGGCAGCACGGGCCGGGGTGGGAAGCGCTCGACGGCGTGGGGGAGAAGCAGCGGTACAACGACCAGAGCAACGCGGGTCGGGAGAAGATTTTTCAGGTGCGGAAGATCTACAACGACGTGATGTTTGTTGACGAGTTTTTGACGGAGGAGTTTGCCGAGCGGCTGCGGATGTATCAGACGCGGACGGACGGGCAGACGGGGGAGACGCGGATTGCGAGCCGGGAGTTTGCGAAGGTCAAGCAGACGCTGCTGCATTATCTGACGAACCGGGGCGAACCGTTTATCTATGTGGTGGACGGGAACTACCTCAATCGCGGGGAGCTGTATTTGGCGCACCAGTGGTCGGGGCTTGAGGTTGACGGTGCCCGCGCGGGGCAGGTGCTCGGGGCGCTGCGCGAGCTGTGGGGGCGGCCTGTGCACTTGCAGATGCGTTACCGCGATGAGATGCACCTGTTCACGGTCGATGAGGTGGGCGGGGCGGTGAAGTCGGAGCGGATCGGCGATGACACGCCCAAGCCGGCGGCGATGGTGGCGTGAATCGTGAGCGTGAACGCGAACTTGAAGTGGCACAGTGGCACAGTGGCACAGTGGCAAGGCGGCGTAGCCGCGTAGCGGCGAGTCAGGGGCGCGTATCGTCACTCAGCCACTTAGCCACTCGGCCACTTGACCACTTCTTCCTTCTGTTGACGGTCACGGAGGCCCTGGCATCGTGCTAACCTTTGCACGCGATGCGGATTGCGCGCCCCTCGACACTCTGGCGGTTCCTTTCAGGCGAGCTGTGGAAGCTGCTGTTCGTCACGGCGCTGGTGATGGTGGTGGTTTTTTCGTTCGCGCTGGCGATCAAGCCGCTGGCGGACGGGCGGATTTCGTCGCTGGATGCGCTCTGGCTGATGGCGCTGGCGGCGGTTCCGATGCTGCAGTACGCGCTGCCGTTCGCGGCGGGGTTTGCCGCGACGCTGAGTTATCACCGCATGGCGCAGGACAACGAGTTGACGGCGGTCTATGCGGGGGGCATGTCGCACCGGGCGGTGCTGGTGCCGGCGATGATCAGCGGGGCGGTGCTGTCGGTGGCGTTGCTGCTGATGGCGGATCAGGCGATGCCGCGGTTCTGGCGGAAGATCCAGGAGATCGTGACGAACGATTTCACCCGGCTGATTTCCAGCAGCATCGCGCGGGGGCAGAGTCTGGTTGCGCCCGATGGGCGGCGGGTGCTGTATGCCGACAAACTGATTGAGCGCGAGGTTGATCCGGTGGCGGCCTCCGCGGGCGCGGTGAAGCATTTCATACTTTTGGGTGTGGTGGTCATTGAGCGGAAGATCGGGACCGGGCTGGCGTGGCAGGCGAGTGCGGCCCGCGCGTCGGTGACGGTCTATCGCGGCGGAGACGATCAGGAGAGCGAAGAACGCGGTCGCTCACTCACGGTGGTGATGCGCCTGGCGGATTCCGTCGGCGGCAAGAAAGGCGGGACGACCGGGCAAGCGGGCGAGAGCACGCTGAGCTTTGTTGTGCCCAGTGAATGGCGTGAGGATCCGAAGTTCTTTTCCTTCGCGGAGATGACCAAGGCGCTGAACGATCCGCGGCGGCTGAGCGATGCGGCGGCGCTGCACCGCGGCGTGGCGTCGATGCTCGCGGAGCGGTCGGCGGCGGACCGGCTTCGCGCGACGCTGGAGCGTGACGGGCGCGCGACGATGAGCGATCTTTCGGGGCGGACGGTGATGATCCGGGCGGCGGGGCTGGCGCGGGTGCCGGGGATCGCGTCGGGGACGCTGAGCGAGGGTGTGACGAGCGCGACGCCGACGGCGAAGGACGGGTTCGCGTTGCTGGCGAAGGGTGGTTGGATCGAAGCGCGGACGACGCTTGAGGATGGGCGGGTGCGTGTGCAGCGGGCGCGGCGTGCGTGGGCGAGTGTGCCGCCGGCGCTGGAGGGAGAGGCGAGTCTGCTGTCGATCCGGATGCAGGAGGTGACGACCTCCGGCGGCGGATCGGAGGCGGAGCCGACGACTGAGCCGAGCGGTGAGGGTGAGGGCGGCGCGGTGGCGGGGGTGATCAAGGAGTATGAGATTCCGAACCTGCGGCTGAGCGACGATCCGCTGCCCGGTTTGGTGGCGATGAGCAGCGAGGAGCTGCGAACGAAGGCGCGGCAGCGGTTGTCGAGCGAGCCGCAGGATAAGTCGCTGGCCTCGGCGTTGGCGCGGTATGACAGCGCGGTGATCAACGGCGAGCGCGAGGTGCTGAGCAAGCTGCACGAGCGGATCGCCGCGGCGATGGTGAGCGGGCTGATGGTGGTGCTCGGCGCGGTGATGGGGATGAGGCTGGGGAGCAGTTACCCGCTGGCGGTGTATTTGTGGAGCTTCCTGCCGGCGTTGGGGGCGGTGCTGCTAATCAGCGGCGGGCAGCGTGCGATGGCGGCTTGGGGCGCGCCGGGGCTGGTGATCATCTATGGCGGGGCGCTGGCGATGGGGCTGCTGACCTTTGCGCAGTACCGGGCGCTGAAGTGGACGTGAGCGGAGGGTGGCGAGGCGACTCGCTTACGCGCGGAGCGTTGAGGCGGTGCGGTTTGGTTTGGGGATGGTGTGAACCAAGAAGATGAAGCCGATGACGACGCCCAGCGCGAACTTTGCGAGTGATCATGCCGAGGATCGGGCGAGAGGCGGGATCGGCTCGGTGGTTCGGTTGCTCGGTCCGGCGCTTGTGCTCATCGCGGCGGTGTTGATCGTGCGGTGTGTGTATTTGTTCCTGGCGTGTCCGTACGACCTGAGCGAGGACGAGGCGTTCTATTGGGATTGGTCGCGGAATCTCGCGTGGAGCTACAACACCAAGGGGCCCGGGATCGCGT
This sequence comes from Phycisphaerales bacterium, assembly GCA_016741915.1. Classification (GTDB taxonomy): domain Bacteria; phylum Planctomycetota; class Phycisphaerae; order Phycisphaerales; family UBA1924; genus JACVCS01. Next base: position 10,847 of record JACVCS010000017.1, read on the forward strand.
GGAGCATTCGTGCGGCGACCGAGGTGTTGGGCACAAGCATGGCCTCGGTGCGGATGGTCGCGGTGGTCAGCTCGGCTGTGTGCATGCTCGCGGTTGCGGGCGTGGCGGTGCGGGTCGCCCGGCTCGGCGGGTTGAGTGTGCGAACGCAGAGCCGAGCGGGGCTGATCGGTGCGGCGTTGATTGCGCTGATGCCGGGGTTGCAGGTGACGGGGCTGATCTCGACGATCGATGGGCCGTATTGCGCGTGCTGGGCGTTGGCGGCGGCGCTGGCGCTGCGCGGGCTGAGTGATGAGCGGGCGCGGTGGACGTGGATCGCCTTCGGCGCACTGGTGGGCGTGGGGTTCCTGTTCAAGTACACGATGCTCATGCTGCTGGTGGGGGTGGTGCTGGCGGTGGTGGTGAATCGGGCGTGGCGTGCGCGGGTGCGTCAGCGGCTGGTGTGGGTGGCTTGTGGTTTGGTGGTGATGGGTGTGGTTGGGCTTTTGCCTGTGCTGGTGTGGAACGCGCAGCACGAGTGGGCGACGGTGAAGCATCTGCTCTCGCACCTGGGCGTGCGGTTTGATGGAACAGCTCCGGCGGCGGGCGCGCCGGCGGTCGCGGCGGCGAAGGAGCCGTGGTCGATCCGGTTCTTTGCGGAGTTTGTCGGGGCGCAGATCGGCATCGTCGGCGGTGCGGCGGTGGTGCTCATCGCCGGCGCGTGGTGGGCGCTGCGTGACAAGGCGATGACCGCGGCGGGGGCGCTGGTGTGGTTCAGCTTGCCGCTGCTGGCGATGTATCTGGGGATCGCGCTGATGCAGGAGGCGGAGGGCAACTGGGCGATCGCGGCGTTTGTGACGCTTGCGCCGATCGCGGGCGTGTGGTGCGCTCGATTTGCCACCAACGCGGGCCTGCGTGAGGCGGGTGATGAGGTGAGCAAAGCGCCGCGGTGGCGGTTCGCGGCGTGGCACGGTTCGGTGATCGTCGGTGTCGTCACCGGGCTGGGCATGCTCCGGCTTGATCTGGTGCAGGCCTCGCTGCGTGGTGTGAGCGAGAAGGCGGCAAAGCTCGTCCCCGTTGGGCGGATCATCGGCGCATCAGAGATGGCCCGCGAGATCGATCGGCGGCTCGACGAACTGCGAAAGAGCACCGGGCAGGAGCCCTTCGTGATGGTGCAGCACTACGGGCGGGCGAGCCAGATGGCGTTCTATCTGCGGAATCAACCCAAGGTCATCTGCGCGTCGAGCTTCGTCGGCGGCGGGCGGCGCGTGCAGCAGGACTTCTGGCCTGACCATCGCCCGGACTGGCCCGGGCTGATCGGCAGGCCCGCGGTGGTGGTCGATTCGTTTGATCAGGCGGAGATCTGGCGCGGGTGCTTTGAGCGCGTCACGCCGATCGGCGAGCTGCCCGGCGGCACGCGCGGCACGCGCTTTGGGTTTATTTGCGAGGGGTACAAGGGGCTCAGCGCACCGGCGAATGTTGGCTATTGAGTGAGTACGCCGCGCGGGGATCGATCATCGGCGGAGTTGTTCGTCGAAGAAGCTGTTGAAGAAGGCGTTGTAATCGCCTTCGTTTACGCCGTTGTTGGGGATGTCGGTGGGGAGGATGGTGCCCTGATCGTCGGCGATGTCGGCGGGTGGGAGCGCGAGGAAAAAGCTGTTGAAGAACGCGTTGTAATCGCCCTCGTTGATCCCGGAGTTCGTGCCGGTGGGCGGCGAGTTGCCGCGGTCGTCGGCGATATCGCACCCGGCGCGCCAGATGGGCTTGGCGTGCAGGATGGTGACGACGGGGATGTTGATCGGCTGGCCTTCGGTCTGCTCGGTGATCGGATCGGCGGAGTTCACGGTGAAGGCCGCGATATCGGGTGAGTCGCTTGGGTTGCCGGCGTCGAGCAGCGGTCCCTCGCCCGCGCCGGGGATGCCCGACGAGACGATGGTGAAGACCAGGTCGCCGCCGCGCCAGATGTACGGCGATTGGAACGCGATGACGAAGCTGGGCGGCGCGGGCGCCTCGGCGTCGGCGGCATCGTCGGTGGCGCGCAGCGACCACGCGGGGATGACCAGCTCGCCCGAGCGAACGACCTTCGCGCCCGTTGGGCTGATGTTGCGGAGGAGCTTGGTTGAGGCGGAGGCGGGGGCGGCGGCCTGTGCCGCGGGCGCGACGGTGATCTGCATCGACGCGGCGCGAAGGTCGCTGGTTGGCCAGGCGGCCTCGCCCGGCGCGAGTCGCAGCGCGAGCCCGGTCATCGGCATGCCCTGCGCACGCAGCGGCAGCTCGCTCATGGAAACCACGAATTGCGTGGTGGAGGGCTGACTGGTCAGCAGTGAGCGATTGGTGCGCGAGCCGCGGACGCTGGCGAGGGATGCCGGGCGTGTGATGGCGGGGGTGTAGTGCAGGCGCATGACGGGCGAGACGATTTGCGTTGTTTGCGTGCTGTTGAAGCCCGCGCCCTGAGCGCTCAAGATCCCGCCGACGGCCAGCGGCAGAGAGTCCAGCCGCAGCGGCGACGCGACGGTGGGGAAGCCCGCGGTGCTGATGGTCAGGTGCAGATCGCCCTTGCCGTAGACATACGGGCGGTCGAAGGTAATCGTCGGCCCGAAGCGCTGCGCGGGCTGCGGCGTGATGGGGAACGCATCTTTGCTCACGCCCCAGGGCCCCGTGCGCACGCGGACGATGGAGCCGGCGCGGTTCGAGGCGGGATCGCTGCGCAAACCTGTCGACGTGGTGGCGTTGGGCTTCGCGAGGATGATCTCGAGGGACTGTGTGAGCGCGCCGGTGCTGGGCCAGCTCTCTCCCGCCGCTCGCAGCGAGATGCCCGTGATGAGCGAGCCCGGTGGGATGATGCTGGTGAGGTCCTCCGCGATGAGCGTTTGCAGCGTCGCGGGCGTAGTGGCAAAGACGCCCGGGTTTTGACCTTGATTCCCCGTGAGCAGTGCGGCTGCGGGGTCGGGGGCGATGAGCAGGGCGGGGCGGGCGTCGAAGCTCACGATGGGCGTGGCGGTGAGTGAGCCGAGGGTTGCGGTCTGGGCGTTCTCACCCGTGCTGATCATGGAACGCACGCCGCCGGTGTTGATCGGTGACGCGTCGAGCTGAGGCGACGCGGCGAGCGAACCGGCGCTGTGACGGATAAGCACCGCGAGCCCGCCGCCGATATAGGTGTAAGGGGTTGTGAAGGGGATCGGCTCGCTGAACGAGCGAGCGCCGCTGGGCGAAGCGCCGGAGTCTGGGAACGAGCCCGGGGCGATGTTCAGCGCGCCGGAGCGCACGCCGATGGGCGCCAAGGCCGAGATGAAGTTCTCGCTGTACGTCGAGCTCATCGTCAGCGCGGTTCGTGAGGCCTGGCCCATCTGGATATCGAAAGCCGCGAACGAAGCGAGAGCGCCGGCGGCGGGCCAGGCGCTCTTCGACGGCGCGAGGCGGAAGCGCACGCCCTCGATGGTGCTCCCGATGGGCAGATCGCCGAGCTGCGTGCGGTCGATGATGACCTGGTACGAGCGCTGCGTGTTGGTCAAGAGGTTGCCGAAGGCGGCACCATCGGCGGGTTCGCCCGCACGTGAGACGGGTGCGGCGGCGGGCGTTGCCTGCCAGAGCGGCGCGAAGCCCAGCTTGATGATCGGCGCAGGGGCGGCGGCGCCGGTGGCGGTGGTTGCGCCCACGGCGCTGATGGCGGCGATGCCCCCGGTCCCGTAGTTCGCGTTGGTGTTGTTGATCGCGTCGAGGAAGCGTGTCGTGCCGGTGGGCGCGTTTGAGCCCGGGTGACGCAGCGTGATAGCGATGTCCTGCCCGTGATAGAGCACGGGGGCCGAGAAGTTCAATAGCGTGGCGAAGTCGTTGACACCCGTGGACGGTGCGCCGCCCGGGAACTGGTTGGCGCTGATACTCAGCGGCGCATTGAAGACCACGGTGCTGTCAGCGGCGGTGTTGCTGGCGAAGGTGTTCGAGAACGCCGAGGCGGGGTTGATGGCGGTCGCCACGTTCACCGAGTAGTTGCTGAAGCTCAGCGGCGCGCTGGGCCATGCGCCGGTGCCGTCGGACTTGATGCGCACGGCCAGCGAACTCAGCAGCGAGCCCGGTGCGATCCCCGCCAGTTGCTGCCTGCCCAGGATGATCTGCAGTGTGCGTGGGTTGCCCGTCTCGCGCAGCAGCGTGTTCGTCGACGAGTTGCCCGGCACGTTTCGCAGCGACTCGGGCACGACTACTTCGTCGGCGCGCGAGGTTGTTCCCGCGAAGATGAGCGCAACAAGGATGAAGGCCCTAGCCGAAGCGCCCGCCGAGTTTGTGCCTTTGGCCGACGGGTTCTTTGAAACGTTGACGCGCAGCATGGCACACCTCTCCGGGCGGTTGCCAGAGCCTTTCGCCGCGGCGTCTTTGAACCGATGCACCGCACGCCCCGAGAAGGCAGCTCCGCTACCCGCCAGATGGGTATCGTCGGTCAGTTCGCGGGTGAAAGTTGAATCGTCGCGAGAGATTGACCGGCCGCTCGCAAAACCCGGTCGCACAGGTCGTCGATCGAGGAAACGTGTAGGTCCGCCAGGGCCTTTGCCCCGGGGTGCTCACCGGTGAGGGGCGACGCCCCGCGGAGGAACGCTGGCTCCATGACTTCCAGCAGAGCGCGGTACCACGCCGCGGGCGTGTTGTCGGCAACCAGCAGCGCCGGCGGCGGGGTGATTCCCGACCGCAAGGCCTGCTCGATGAACGCGCTGCCCGGGGCGGAGCGATCCGCCAGCACCGGTCGGCCGAAGCGCAGCGCGTCGCACAGGAACCGACCGGGCGAGAGGGCGTGGGGGGAGAGGCGCGGCTTGCGGATGACGGCCGCCAGATCGCTCGCCAGCAGCAGCGTCTCGGGGTGGTGCGTGGTGCTGACGATGCGCAGGCCCTCGCGGTACTCGCTCAGCCCGCTGCGCTGGGCGATCTGCTGCATGAGCGTCGGCTCGTGGGCGCTGACGATCAGCGCGGGGATGTTCTTTCGGCGTTGATGGTGCAGGTGCGCAAGCGCGGTGAAGAGCGGCGCAAGGTCGGCCGAGCGTCGCCCATCGCCCGAGAGCAACAACGCGAAGCGGTCGGGGCGGATATCGAGGGTTCGGCGGGTGAGCGTGCGCAGTGTCGCGGCGCGTTCGATCCCCGGCAGCGGCGTGGGCGCGACAAAGCCGATGTTGACCGTTCGACCTTCGAGCGCTTCGTGAGGCGGGCGCGGGCGCATGGTCCGCGGGGCGAATGCCAGGTGTCGTTCGATGCGGTGCGCGCCGCCGAGGGCCAGGGCGCGGTGCTCGGCGAGCTGTCTTCGCAGCGTGCGAAAGCCGACAAGCTCGTGGGCAAGATCGTCGAGACGGAAGTCGGCGATCGCGGGCGTTTCTTCGATGGGTACCCAGACCGCCGCGGCGTACAACGCCGAGAAACTCACCACCGCGAGGGGCTGACCCGCGAGCGCGCCGACCTTTTCGTCGATGAACGATCGGAACTTCTTCGGCGCGGTGCGGTGTCGAAAACAGAACGGCACGCGGGCGCAAACGTCAACGCCCGCGCCGGTCTGTTCCGCCGAGCGCGCGTCGGCGATCGATTCGCAGACCAGTTGGACCGTGCAACCCCGCGCACGCAACCGCAGCGCCGTCTGTGCGGCGAGGGCCGCGCCGTTCCACGGCGCGTCGGCGATGTTCTCAGCCACGATCAGGAGGTTCATGCGTCAGGGTCCGGTGGCGTCAGGTGGATTGGGGTTGTCGTCGCCGCCGAGGGAATCCAGCTCGTCCTTCTCGCGCCGCTCGGCCTCTTTGCGGTCGAGTTCACGCTGGCGGTCGGCGTTGATGCGTGAGGCCGGCAAGAGCCATAAGAGCAGAATCCCCAACTCGTACAACAGATAGAGCGGGATCTGCAGGATCGCCAGCGACAGCGGGTCTCCCGTCGGTGAAGCCACGGCCGCCACGATCACCGCGCCCGCGAAGGCGAACTTGCGGTACTTGCCCAGGAACGTCGTCGTCACCAACCCGAGCCAGCCCAACAGCAGAATCACCGCCGGGAGCTGAAAGCAGATCGCAAAGAGCAACGCGAGGTTGATGAACAGCGAGAGGTACTGGTCGATCTTCGGCGCCACGGTGACGAGGCTGTGCGAACGCAGCGGCACGCCCCGGTAGATCACCGAGGTGCTTGGTGCGGCAGGTTCCGTGGTCGTCGCGGTGGTCGTCGCGGGTGTGGAAGCGTCGGCTTTCGTGCTCTCGGTGTTTGCCGGCGTGGGTGCGGGCGTGGACGCGGGCAATGATGGCGCGCCGGTGGAGATCGCGAAGCGCAGCTCCTTGATCTCGGTGTTGATCCACATCGCCCCGGGTGGGGCCGACTCTGGATCGCCCGCGAAGATGGGGATCGTGGGGAAGACCGTCCCCGCAGGGACTTTCACCGTGCGGATGTCCTCCTTTCCAAGGTCGAGCGCGAACCCGGTGAGGAAACCCAGCGCGATCGGGAGCATGACGTAGTACATCAGCGCCATGCCGCTGATGGCGAGGACGGAGGAGAGCGGCGCGAGGATGTGCACGAACTTGCGTTCGGAGGCGTAGAGCCCCGGCGCGATGAACTTCCAGAGTTGATACAGGACCCACGGCGCCCCGATGGCCACCGTCACGACGAAGGCGATGTAGAAGTACGCGGAGAACCCCTCCATGAATCCGGTGATCTGCATGTCGGGGGGAAGGCCCGCCTCACGCAAAGCCGAGACCGCGGGGCGGAGGATGAACGTCAACAGCGTCTGCCCATAGACCACCGCGACGATGAAAATCGGGAGCAAACCGACCACCGCCAGCATCACGCGTTTGCGCAGCTCGTCGAGGTGCTCGCCCAGGCCCATGACGGCCTCGGCATTCCGGCGGTTGACGACCTTGTTGAACACGAACGCTCCGCAGTTTGCCCGAGCCGGCGCGGTTTGGCGAGACCGCGCCGACCCTCGGGCCGATGAGCGTAAGCACCCTCACCCGCCCGGATGGGACTTTGAGGGTTCCGTTACGCCCCGCGGCGTCCGAAGGCCGATGCTGGAGGTGGTCAAGGATTTCGCGTCGGCTCAACGGGAACTGACGGGAGAAACCCCGAGGCGCATCTGGAAGCTCGCGTGCAGGACGGGTGATGAACGGGCAAACACCACAGCCCCAGAATGGCGAGGGGGTCTTCGCTGCCGCCCAATCGGGCGCTCAGTGGGCCCTGCGCGCACTCTGGGACCAGCACCGGCGCTACGTCGCGGTGGTTTTGCTCGCCCACAAGCCCAACTCGGTGGATGTCGAGGATCTGTTGCAAGAAGTCGCCGCCGCCCTCGTTTCCAAGATCGGGACCGTTCGCGAGGAGGCGGCCCTGCTGCCCTGGCTGCGGATGGTCGCACTCAACGCCGCCCGGTTGGCGGGTCGAAAAATCGCCGCCCGACCGGTCTTGAGTCTTGACGCGATGCAGGGACCAGGTGGAAACACCGGGGATGAGGGACAGATTCGGAGTTCGTCAGGTATTTCACCAGGGCGACCCACCCGCGCAGGGGTCGGCGGTCACGGCGGCCCGAGCGATGATTGCGAAACCCGGCTCGATTCGGGGTGGATGATGTCCCAGGTCGAACGCCTACCAGATGACTACCGAGAACCGCTGCTGATGCGATGTATCCACGACATGTCGTACCGACAGATTGGTGAGGTCATGGGCCTCCCGGAAACGACGGTGGAAACCCGGATCGCCCGCGGTCGGCGGATGTTGCGGGATCTGGTTTCCGCGTCCGAAAAGCAGACCGAAAGTCGTCGGAAGTTGGCACAATCTCCGGCGGGAAAGCCCCCTTCGCGCATCTGATGTGTTTGGCCCACCCGCGTATTGAGATCGTTGGATAGACGCATGAACACGAGCATTTCACAACCCGACGACGCTTCGCCCGTTTCGCGGCGCGAGCTGTTGATCAGCCGGGTGATCGACGCGCGGGCGACTTCGGCGGAGTATGCCGAGCTTTCCGAGATCGCCCGGCTCGACCCGACGGTGTGGAACGAACTGGCCCAGACGCAGGCGATCGAAGCTCAGATGCGGTCGGCGGGGCTGAACGCGCTGGACCGCGCGATGGCGAGTCATCAGGTGCTGGGTGCGGGAGAGCAGAAGGACGTCATCGGGTCGATCGGTGGCTCGAATGATGGCTCGATTGGATCGGGGCCGGGGATGGGTTCGGGCGGTCGGACGCGTTGGGCGGGGCTGGGGTGGGGGATCGCGGCGGTGCTGGCGCTGGGCATGACGGCGCAGATGCTGGGCATCCGTCGCGGCGATGGGTTGTCGGGCACGGCGGGGCTTGGTCCCACGGCCGCGACGTTCACCACGCCCGAAGCGGGCTTGGACGCGTACCTCACGCTGGGCAAAGCGTCGGGGAAGGTCGTCGGCGAGATGCCGCAGCGGTATGTGATCCAGAGCGAGCCGAGCCAGTTGCCCGACGGCGGGCTTGAGGTGCTCTATCTGCGCCAGTTCATCGAACGCGCGGTGGTGAAGGACACGTACCGGCTCGGGACGGATGAACTCGGTCGAACAATTCTCGTACCCACCGCGACGCCCACGGCACCGAAGCCCGAGGGTGCGCCGCTGTGATCGCTGAGGCGAGCGGCGGCGCGGTGCGCTGGTGTGCAAGTCGGGGGTGATGGGGTGGTGGGGTGTTCGCGGGTGTGTGGTGAACGTCGCGGGTTCTTCGCGGCGTGTTGGACGGTTGATTCAGCATGGCTCTGGGTGTTGGTTCTGTTGGCGTGCAATGGCTTTGATGGACCGAGGTTGGTTGAGCCGTCAACGTGCAGGATCGATTGCTGGTTCAAGGACGGATCGAACGGACAGTCGGGCTTGAACGATCTGAAAGTGAACAGAGGTACACGCATGAAACGCACACACACACGCACAGGCTGGTTGATGCTCTCGGCGGGGACGGCGCTGGTTCTGACTTGCGGCGCGATGGGCGATACGCCCGCGCCGAGCGAGCGCGCCGCGCAGATCACGCGTGAGTCTGAGGCGGCGGCGCGTGCGGCGGCGGCCTTGCGCAAGCGCGAGCCCGTGGGCAGCATGAGCGACGAAGCGCCCGCGACCAGCGAAGAACGCCGGATCGAGAACGCCACCGCCTACACGATCAAGGTCGGGAAGGACGAGTACTGGATCGTCGTCCGCGGCAGCGAGATCGATTCGGTCAAGGTCAACGGCAAGGACGCGCCGCTCGAGCGTGCGAGCATTCAGGGCAACGCGCTGATGATCTACAACGACGCGGGCTCGGTGACGGCGCGCGTGCGGATGGGCAGCGGCATTTCGGACTTCCCGAGCGTCAGCGGCGGGGTGGCGGGCGCGGGCGATGCCCAGGGCCGATCGACACGCACGCGGGTGATTTATCCGCGGTCGGCAAGTGCCGGTGCTCAGGGCGGCGGCAAGGGCGCGGTCGCTGGTTCGCCGAGCAACAACGTCGGGCAGGGCCCGTCGACGTGGGTGGTGGATACCAACAGCGACCTTGCTGAACGATCGGTGATGGTGGGTGTGCAGATGGTCCCGGTCGAGCCGGCGCTGGTGGGGCACTTCGGGCTTGAGCCCGGCGTGGGGATCATGATCTCCGCGGTGGCGGAGGGGTTGCCCGCGGCGGAGTCGGGGCTGAAGCCCTTCGACATCATCACGAAGATCGACGACAAGAAGGTCGAGAGCGTCAACGCGCTGCGCGACGTGCTGGTCTCGAGGAAGGCCAAGCCGGGCGAGACGATCAAGTTCTCGATCATCAGCGGCGGGCAGCCGCGTGAGGTGTCGATCAAGTTGGCGCCGTTTGAGCAAGCGCAGTTTGCCGGGGCGAGTTGGAAGCAGATGCCGTATGAGCCGGTGTCGATGAGCGTGTCAACGCCGACGAATGTGACGGGGCTGTTCGGACCCGGCGGCGAGAATGAGAACGGACTTGTGGGGTTGGGCCTGAGCCGGGAGCAGGCGCGTCGCACGGCCGAGCTTTCGCTGAAGGATGCGCAGAACAAGTTCAAGGGGATCACGGGCCCGGTGGTCACAACCCTTCCCCAAGGTGCAGAGGCGGTGGGCGATGCGGCGGGCGGGGTATCTCCGCAGCAGATCATGATTCTGCCCGATGTGTACGGGCAGTCGCAGCGGTCGATGGCGATTGAAGCCGAGCGGATGGCGGTGTTGGAAGATCGCCTGGCGCGGATGGAAGTCATGCTGCGGGAGATGGCTCTGCATCAGGCGGAAGCGATGAAGCGGCTGGAAAAGGCCGTGGGCAGCGGCGGTGGTGGCGGCAATGGTGGGAGTTCGACATCGCCTGCGCCTTCGTCGGCGACGCCGGCAACTTCGCCCAAGCCGTGATTGACGAGCGTTTGAGAACACGTGAAGAGTGATTGTCGACGGCGGATGGACACTTGAGCATCTGGTCTGGTGAGCGGTGCGCGAAAACCCAGGCGGGTCCGGACAACGTTCGGATCCTGCCGCACGCCAGGCCCTGGGCGAAGGTCCGGGGCCTGTTCATTCGGGGGCCTGAGGGGGGCGAACGGGCGTTTGGTATGGAGAAAAAACGCAAGCACGACGGGACGGAAGGCCGAGAGGGATCTGCCGACGGGGCGAGAACGCGCTGCGAATCGGGCGTGAAGGTCGGCGCGATCCGGCGCATCTGGAAGAACGTAGAAAGCGCGGCACGAACGCACGCGCAACGGTCGAATATCGAGCACGGTTGAATCTCTTGGGAGTCCACACATGAGTATCGAAAGCATGAAGTCACTGGGTATGAAGAGTGGGGCGTGTTCAGCGGGCGGGCTGACGATCACGGCCGCGGGCTTGATGGTCGCGTCGCTGTGCGCCTTTGCCGGCGCGGCGCAGCGCGACGGCGTGGTTGTTCGCGCCGGCGAGCCCGAGGTGAACACCGTTGTCAGCACGAGTTCTGAAAGCACGTTCATCGTCAACGAGAACGGGAAGAAGATCGAAGTCCGCCTGCGTGACGGCGAGGTCGTCAAGGCCACGCTTGACGGGAAGGAGATCCCGAAGGATCGCGTGAAGACCGAGAACGGCACGATGACGATTGTGGACGAACAGGGCAACGTGCTGACGCGGATGGAAGTGCCCAAGGTTGAGACTATTGAGCTGGGTACGCCGCGGAACCGCGGCAACGGCGAGCGTCGCATCTTCCGCATCCCCGCTCCGAACGGTCAGCAGCGGCTGATGGATCAGGACGCGATCGTGCAGATGGAGAAGCAGGAGAAGCCCGCGGTGATGCTGGGTGTTCGGCTCGCGCCGGTGCCGGGGGTCTTGGCGCGGTATCTGGGGATCGATGCGGAGAACGCGGTGCTGATCGCGGGCGTGGCGGAGGGAACACCCGCGGCGGCGGCGGGGCTGAAGCCCTACGACATCGTCACGGCGCTCAACGGCGAAAAGCTCGAAGGCCCCGAGTCCATCGGCAAGAAGCTGAAAGAGAGCAAAGCGAAGGCCGGCGATGAGATCAAACTGTCGGTGCTGAGCAAGGGCACTGCGAAGGATGCGACGCTGAAACTCGTGGCGTACGACGCGGAGGTGATGGCGAAGGCGGAGTGGGAGTCGGTGGACGAAGCGGACGCCGAGATGCCCATGAGCGGGCGGATGTTCAACGTGCCGATGAACATGGAGCCCATGATCATCCCGCACATGGAGGGAATGGACCGTGAGGGGATGGACCAACTCAACGAGAAGATCCAGCGCGAGATCGAGCGTGCGATGAGGTCTCGCGAGAAGGCGCAGGAGAAGTTGCGCGAGATCGGGCCGATGATGCGCGAGCGGCAGATGGAACTGGACGTTCGCCGCGGTGACATGAACGAGCGGCTGAAGAAGCTCGAAGCCGAGCTTGAGGCCGTGCGGAAGAAACTTGAACAGCAGCAGCAGCAACCCCCCGCGAAGGACGCGCCGGCGGAGAACACGAACACTGGCGGTGGTCGCTGAGCGGCCCGGCTCGCTACGGATCAGCCTGAACAACTCCTGACGCCCCGGCCGGCTGAACCCCGCCGGGGCGGTTTGTTTGTTGTCGGTGCGATCGCACCGGGAACGCCCGGCGGCGGTATATTCACGTCATGGACACCACGTCATCACCCGCCGGCCAGCCCGGCGACACGCGTTCGCAGACCACCGTCGCATCTCAGGGCGGAACGATCGACCCGGCCGAGGCGCAGCGGGCCATCGAGCAGGTACGTTCGGCGTTCGCGCAGCTTAAGGGCGAGGTGCACAAGGTCATCGTCGGGCAGGACGAAGTGGTCGATCAGATCCTGATGGCGATCTTCTGCCGGGGGCATGCGCTGGTGGTCGGCGTGCCCGGGCTGGCGAAGACGCTGCTGATCTCCACGCTCGCGAAGACGCTGAGCCTTGGGTTCTCGCGCGTGCAGTTCACGCCCGACCTGATGCCCAGCGACATCACGGGGACCGAGGTGATCGAGGAGGACAAGAGCAGCGGCTCGCGGAACTTGCGGTTCGTGAAGGGACCGATCTTCGCGAACGTGATTCTGGCGGACGAGATCAACCGCACGCCGCCGAAGACGCAGGCGGCGTTGCTGGAGGCGATGCAGGAGAAGCAGGTGACGGTGGGGGGGATGCAGCACCGGTTGCCCTCGCCGTTCTTTGTGCTTGCGACGCAGAACCCCATCGAGCAGGAGGGGACGTACCCGCTGCCCGAGGCGCAGCTCGACCGCTTCATGTTCGAGGTGAAGATCGGCTATCCAACCGCGGAGGAAGAGCTCGCCATCGTGCAGCGCACAACCGGCGGCAGCGCCTCGAGCGTGAACGCGGTTCTGAGTGCCGAGGATATTGAACGCGTGCAGACGCTTGTGCGGGCGATGCCGGTTGCGGAGCACGTCGTGCGGTACGCGCTGCGGCTGGTGCGCTGCACGCGGATTAAGGAACCGATGGACGGCGGGTTTCCTCGGCCCAAGCTCGTGCAGGAATACGTCGCGTGGGGCGCGGGCCCGCGCGCGAGTGAGTACATCATCCTCGGTGCGAAGGCGCGGGCGATTCTGCAGGGTGCAACGCATGTCACGCCCGAGCACGTGCGGGCGGTGGCGAAGCCGGTGCTCCGGCATCGGATCTTGACGAACTTCAACGCCGAGGCCGACGGCATCACCACCGACGCGATCATCGAGGCGATGGTGCGCGAGCTGCCGGTGGAGGCGATGAGCGCGGGCGAGAAGCGGCAGCTTGACGCGGTGGTCAAGGGCTGAGCGGTCAAGGGCTGATTGGTCGGAGCGAGCGGGGCGCGGGTTCGCCGCTCAGGGCGAACTGATCGTGCCCGCACTCCGGGCAGAGCCCCCTGGCGGCCGGGGTGATGGTGGAGAGGTTGTACCCGCAAGCGGGGCAGCACCCCGGGCGAACCCGGCGGGTGAAGAGGGATATCGCGACAGCGGTCGGAAGTGAGCATGCGATCGCGACGACGCACCAAAGGAGTGTTGAGCGGTGACTGTTGATCCACTCCGCGGCCGTACCGGGCTCGACGTTCCACGCCTGTTTCTGCGGCCAGAGCAGATCGAAGACCGTCAACGCCGGCAACGTGCATATGCACGCCAACACGCTCAGGACCAAGCCGAGCCCGAATGCGGGGAACCGCGCACGGACGCGGTGATCGAGGACCCGTCTCGGTGAGAACGCGTGAACCGCGGTCGCCGTCAGAACAACCACCGCCCAAGGCCAGAGCGATACGCCCACAACCGCGCCGGAAATGGGCGTCCAGTATTCGTGCTGTTCTCTTGAGAACCACCACGCGGCCAGGGCGATCATGCCGAAGAACATGACGGATGAGAGTGCGAACCATCGCATAGCAGCAACCTCGTTTTAATAGCAGGCACAGAAGGCGAATGCGGGGATCGCCGCTTACGGCGAGGCATTCGAAGTTCACTCGTTCGGATCGGCGCTTTGCGTGGGCGGGGTGGTGATCGAGATGTCACCCATGATCATCACCCGGCGCGAAGCTGCAGCACTGGAGTCGTGCCCGATGGCTTTCATCGCCAGTTGAGTTGCTTGAAGTGTGGTGAGATCGACGGATTGAGGTGGAACGCGGGTCAAACCGGGTGAGCCGTAGCCACTGGTTGGAGTGCGATCGTTGACTGTCGCGCCGACAACCGCGGCGAGCGACGTCAGGCCGATCATCGCGGCTAGACGCGCCAGCGCCCAGCGGGCTTTCTGCTTCAGCTTTGCCAGACCCACAGGACAGTTCTGCGTCAGCACCGTTCCGTCGGCCCGTCGATAGAGGATCGCACAGAAGCGTTCTTGCCCGGCCTTCTGGTTGCCGTCGGCGTCGAAGTTGCTTCGCAGCAACGTCTCGGCTTCGTCGCGGGTCATCGCCGAGAGGTTGTGGACGTTGAGTTTGCAGAGCTCGCAGTGGCGCACCTTGTCGTCGCCGGCCATGTCTTCCCAACGCGCCGGGCACGGGGCCGCGATTTGCACGCGGTCCAGCAGTGGCAGCGACAACACACCCGTCGGGCCCAGCGGACCGGCCTTCGACAGTTCCGAGCGTTCGTTCGCGGCGTTCATCGTCAGCGCTCCCGGTTCATCGGTTCGACGCTGTGAAGGGCCCCAGGTTCCCACTTGGTTCAGTTCATCGCCCGGATCGCACGCTCAGCACAAACGAAATGCGGCGGGTCGGCTTTCGCCAACCCGCCGCTCGGCGGTAACACGACACACTCCGTCGTGGGAAAAACGTGGTCCGCAGGGTGCGTTCCGTGAAGGCACCGAACGCCCCGGCGTCGAATGTCGATTCGCCGAAGCACCAAAACGGTTGCAAGGAACCGCCCCACCGGCTCCTCCAAGATTAGCCCAACTCCCCCGTTTGACCAGCGAAACCCGCCTTTCAATCCACACTCCGTTGTTCTCGGTCTTTCGCCTCAGATCACCACACCCATGTCCGCCCATCTCTTACCTATGTCCACACCCGCACGTGTCAACCCGCTGTCGGCGTTCGGGCAAAGGTCGGCATGTGATCGCGGATATGCACATGGTCGTTGCGACTTGTCAGCCGCATTAGAAAGCCAGCCCGTGGCTTTCCCGAGCATGTGTTGCACTCATGCCTGTCCGACCCGCTCGCGAAAGCGTGTGCTGGCAAAAGTGAACGCCCGGTCGGCGTGACTCGACCGGGCATTCGGGAAAGGAACGAACGTGTGTTGGGCGAACGGACTTCGTGCTTATTCTGCCTCGGGTGAGCGTCGGCTTTGGGTGTGGTTAATCGCAGCCGAGGAAGAAGAGGTTGAAGAAGAGGTTGTAATCACCCTCGTTGACGCCGTTGTTCGGGCGGTCGGGGGTGGTGGGGAGGGGGTCACCTTGGTCGTTGGCGATATCGCACGTGCCGTTGATCGCCGCGAGCCCGAGGGCCGACTGAGCGAAGAACCCGTTGGCGGAGAAGAAGGCGTTGTAATCGCCCTCGGTGATGCCGTTGTTGGGCACGCCGGGCTGGGGCGGGATGTTGCCCTGATCGTCGGAGATGTCGGCGGGCGAGCAGACGAAGTAGAGCACGACGTTGAGCCCGCTGGGCTGAACTCGGGCGATGCGTGTGGTGCCGATGGTGGAGACGATGCCGGGGCTTGCGAAGGCGGGTGTGAAGCCCGTGCCGGTGATGATGGTGTAGGCGAGCCCGCGCACCTCGGTGCTGTTGAGCACGCGCGCGACGATGTTGCCCTGCACGCTGGGGTTGTTCTGCGAACTGATCACGTCGGCGCTGGTGGTGGAACCGATATCGACCACGAGCATGCCCCCGGGCCCTTGGATGAAACGCCCTTGAACGTTCAGGGTGCCGACGGCGGGGGTCGTGGTCGGGTCGACATAGACCACGCCGCCGTTGTTGGTCAGGGGCGAGACGGTGCCGGTGGCGTAGAAGTCGCCGCCGTTGACCGTGATCTGCCCGCCGGTCATGCCGCCGCCGCGGACGAAGGTCTGCCCGGCGTTCTGGGTGTAGGTGCTGACGCCCGAGATATCGCCCTGCGAGACATCGAAGAGCCCGTTGTTGACGGTGGGGACGCTGTAACCGCGGGAGTTGTTGCCGGTCTTGATAAAGGAGCCGTTGTTGGTGAAGAGGTTGGTGCCGGTCCAGTTGTTCATGCTGCCGGAACTGAACGTGAACGAACCGTTGTTGGTGAAGTTCAAGCCCTGGAAGTACCACGTGCCGGCGGTGTTCAGGAAGATGCCCTGGTTGACGATCGAGCCGTTGAGAACGGAGCGATCGCCCCCGGTGTAGTTCATGGTCCGAAGCGGCGCGACGGTCAGCGTCTTGCCGTTGAGTTGCAGATCGCCCGCGAACCAGTTGAAGCCGTTGCTGCCGGCGATGTTGATCGTCAGGTCATCGGAGAGGGCGTTGCTCGTGTCGAAGCCGAAGGAGCCGTTGTTCGTGCCGTTGAGTGTGCCCTTGATCGAGCAGTTGCGGAAGAAGAACCCGGCGCCGGAGGAGACATTGAACTGCCCGGTGTTGTTCGCGGTGAAGGGCGCGGAGTTCCAACTCACGGTGTTGCCCTGAACGTTGATCGTCCCGTTGTTGGCAGTGGGGATGGCGATCGACAGATCGCGCGCCGGGGCGGCGGTGAGAAGTTTGGTCAGCGTGCCGCTGTTCGTGAAGGTGTTGGTCCCGGTCCAGTTGGGCCAGCTTCCGCCGGTGACGGAGATCGTTCCGCCCGCGTTGTTGTTGAGGTTGATGCCCTGGAAGTACCACGTCCCGGCGGTGTAGCTGAACTGCCCGTTGTTGATCAGCGTGCCGTTGAGGATGCTGCTATCGCCCCCGGTTCGTGCGAACGTCTGGTTGTTCGTCAGCGTGTTGCCGTTGAGTTGCAGATCCCCGGCGGACCAGTTGAAGCCGTTGCCGGTGACGTTGAGTGTCAGCGGTCCGCCGAGGTTCGAACTGGCGTCGATGCCCATGAACCCGGCGACGCCCGCGTTGATGGTTCCGGAGATGGCGGAGTTGCGGAAGAGGAGCTGCCCGGGGTTGGCGACGTTGATCGAAACCGCCGGCGCGAAGCTCGTCGAAGTGCTCTGGAAGATCAACGCGCCGTTCTCCACCGAAACGCCGCCGCCGACCCCGGTGAACGGCACGCTGTGCGTGAGCGAGTTGGCGGAGGTCTTCCGCAGCACGCCCGCACCGCTGAGCGTGTGCGAGTTCGTCCCCGTCCAGTTGGACCAGTTGCCACCGGCCGCATCGATCGTCCCGGTGTTCAGCAGCGCGGTGCTCTGGAAATACCACGTGAAGCTGCCCACCGACAGATCCGACTGGTTGCGGAACTGCCCGTTCAAAGTCGAGCGGTCCCCGCCCGCGGTCATGCTCATCTTGCCCGTGTTGGTCAGGATCGAGCCGTTCATCTGCAGATCGCCCGCAGGCCATTGCCAGCCGGACGAGCCGTTGACGTTGAGCGTCAATGAGCCGCCGGTGAGGATGCTGCAGCTTGCGTCCTGCCCCATGAAGCCGTTCGAAACGGCGTTGACGGTGCCGTTGAGCGTGGCGTTGCGGAAGCGCAGCTCGGCCCCGCCGAAAACCTCCCAAGAAACACTGGGGTTGATGGTGGTCGGCGCGTTCTGCCAGAAAACGCGACCGGCTTGGACGCTCACGGTTCCGCCGTTCAGGGTGGTGGGGATGGTCTGCGAAAGATCCCCGCCGCCGGTCTTGATGATCTGCCCGGTGCTGATGAGGCTGTTGGTCCCGGTCCAGTTGCTCCAGCTCCCGCCCGTTGCGCTCAGCGTTCCGGTGTTGTTGAACGCCTGCGACTGCCAGTACCACGTACCGGCATTCCACGTGAACGAGCCCTGATTGGCAATCCCGCCGTAGAGCGAGTGATCACCGCCCGACACCACCACCGTGCCCCGCTGATTGAAACCCGACCCGGGGTTCAGGTCGCCGCTGGTGATCGTCAGTGTCCCGCCCGCGGCGAGATCCAACGACGCGACGCTCGCCGTTCCGTTCAGGGTCACGGCGTTGCTCCCCAAAAAGACCGCGTTCGTCGCCACGGGGAACGGCGGGCTGAACGTGCAGTTGAGCTGCCCGAAGTTGTTGGAGTTTAAGTTCTGATTGCCGTTGCAGATCCCCACGACGCACTGATCAAACCAGTTGCTCCCGCACGTTCCTGTCCAAGTCAACGTCTGGGCCTGCGCGGCACTCCCCGCCAGCGCCATCAGCGCCATCGGCATCAACCGACGCAGAGCGTTCGTCATGGTGCGGGCGGAGCGGTTCATCATCGGTGCTGTGCGGGTCATCGGAGATCTCCTGTTCAAAGGCGGGTGGTTCAAGCCGGCGCGTGGGCGAGGTTCGTGCTGCTTGATTGGTGGATTGATCAGCGGGGGCGTGCAAGCCGTGTCACGGAGGTCGATCGACCGGGGTTTTTCGTGGGGTCATGCGTGTTACCAGACCCGCCGAGAACCTCCCATCCCAACGCAGTAGACCACCTTTGGCCTCCTTCTGACACGAACCGGTCAAAATCACCTGCCAATCCACAGGTTTCAGGGTTAACTTCATACGATCAGGCTTGTTGTCACCCGTGCGGGTTTTCCCATGTTCTCCCAGACCGCCACCCACACCACGCTCCTCGCCCGCGTCAGCGCGGGCACCGACGCCGCCGCGTGGGTCGAGTTCTGCGATCGCTACGGCGAGCTCATCCGCTCGTTCTGCAAGCGCCAGGGCCTTCAGAGCGCCGATATCGACGATGTGCAGCAGGACGTGCTGCTGGCCCTGACAAAGTCCATGCCGGGGTTTGTCTATGACCCCACGAAGGGGCGGTTCAGGGGCTACCTGAAAACCATTGTTTTGCACGCGATTTACCGCCGATCGTGTCAGAAGCGCGGCGAACAGCGCCTACCCGACATCGAGCAGACCCGCGCCCAGGCCGACTCGGACACCAACGCCGAGACGCACTGGGAGGCGGAATGGCGCCAGTACCACCTTCGCCGGGCGATGCTGGTGATTGAGTCCGAGTTCTCAGAAACCGACCGCGAAGCCTTCGAGCAGTACGCCGTGAGCGCCCGAGCACCCGCAGAAGTCGCCAGCGACCTGGGCATCAGCGTCGAGAGCGTCTACCAGGCCAAATCTCGCCTGCTCAAACGCCTCTCCGCACTGATCGAACAGCAAGTCGCGGAAGAAGGTTGAGCCCCGCCCGCGCCGTCCCCCTTCACCGCCCGATCCGCAAGCACGCGCATGTTGAGCGAACAGAGCCGATCCTGGTTCCACGACGAAGGCGGCATCCTCACCGAGCTGCGCGCAACCGCCGCCCGCGCCGCCCCACCGACAATCCCGGGGTACCGCGATATTCGCGAACTCCGCCGCGGCGGGCAAGGTGCCGTCTACACCGCGCTGCAGAACTCCACCAACCGCGCGGTGGCGATCAAACTGCTGCTCGACGGCGCCCTCGCCTCGGGTGTCGCGCGTCGCCGATTTGAACGCGAGATCGATCTCGCCGCGGCCCTGCGACACCCCAACATCGTCAGCATCTACGACAGCGGCGTCACAGCCGACGGCCGGCCGTACCTCGTCATGGAGTACATCGAGGGCCGACCCGTCGATGTCTTCGTCCGCGCCCTTCGCGAAGGTCAAACCCCGGGCGAGACGCTTGACCTCTTTCCCTCAGGCGCCCGCACACGCACCCTCCCCACGGGCGTCTCACGCGTCATCGCCCTCTTCGCCACCATTGCCGAGGCCATCCAGGCCGCCCACGGCCGGGGCGTCATCCACCGCGACCTGAAGCCCAGCAACATCCGCGTGACCGGCGCGGGCACCCCGGTCATCCTCGACTTCGGGCTCGCCAAGGCCATCACGCTCTCCACCAGCGACGACCCCCTCGCCCCCGCCTCACGCTCGATCAACCACGCCACGCTCAGCGGCAGCGGTCAGTTCCTGGGCAGCCTCGCCTGGGCCAGCCCAGAACAAGCCGCCGGCCGACTCAACGACATCGACGTCCGCACCGACGTCTACGCCCTGGGCGTGATGCTCTACCACGCCCTCACAGGCCGATTCCCGTACGAAGTGACCTCGGGCCTGCGGGCAACGCTCGAACACATCGAGAAGACCGAGCCGACCAAGCCTTCAAGCGTCGCGACATGGATCGACGACGAGCTGGAAACCATCGTGCTTCGCTGCCTCGCAAAGGAGCCCGCACGCCGATACGCCACCGCGGCGGATCTCGCCCGCGATCTGCGCAGTTATCTCGCGGGTGAGGCGATCATCGCCAAAGCCGACAGCACGTGGTACGTCGCCCGCAAGACGCTGCGCCGCCACCGCGGCGTGTTCATCTTCGCCGGCGCGTCGATCGTCGCCCTCGCGGCCTTCTCCGTCACCATGCTCGGGCTCTACACCCGCGCAAGCAAGGCCGAGCAGAGCGCCCAGCAGCGCGTCGACGAGCTGCGCTCAACCGTCACGTTCATCAGTGAAATGCTCTCCTCGCCCGACCCGGGGAACAAAGGCCGCGACGCGAAGATCATCGACGTGATCGACCAGGCCGAGCGGAAACTCCGCGACGAAGCCACGCTCACGCTGCAGACGCGGTCGCAGCTCCGTGCCACGCTCGCCGGCACGTACATGGGCCTCGGTCAGTACGACAAAGCCGAGGCGCTCTTCGCCCAAGCCGCCGCCGATCTGACCGACGCCGATGCCGATCCAGCAACGCACGTAGAGCGGCTGCGCCTCAGCGCCCGCCGGGCCTTCTGCCTCTCACGCGCCGGGCGGCTGGACGAAGCCGAGGCCCTCGCTCGCCAGACCGATCAACTCTCCGCGAATCTCACCGACGAACAGCGAACGCTCATCGCCCCGGGCAACGCCTTGGGCGAGGCCCTCGGCGCCCGTGGCAAGCTCGAAGACGCCATCGCCGCCTTCGCATCACAGCTCGAAGTCTGCCGCCGGGTGGATTCGCCACTGGCGCGGACCACCGCCATCACCGCCGCTCAGAACATGGGCGTGATGTACCGCCAACTCGACAAGCTCGACGAATCGCAGAAAGCCTTCGAGCAGGCCCTCGCCCTGCAGGGTCCGCAGCCCGAGGCCACCCCCGAGGCCGCCCGTCTGCTGAACAACATGGCCTCGCTGCTGCACTCCCGCGGCAAGCTCGATCAGGCCGAGCAGACCTACCGCTCCGCCATCGACATGATGCAGCAGGTCTTCGGCCCTTCGCACGACGACACCCTCATCGCCCGCAGCAACCTGGGCGTGCTGTACTTGGATCTCAACCGCCCGACCGAAGCCGTGCCCGTCTTCCGCGAGCTGCTGGAGATCAGCGAGAAGGCCTATGGGCTGAAGAACCCCGTGGTGCTCACGCACATGAACAACCTGGGCAACGCCCTCGAGCGCGCCGGGCAGATGGACGAAGCCGAGCGTGTCACGCGCCGGTGTGCCGAGCTTCGTGCCGACGCCCTGGGCCCGACGCACCCGCACACGATGATCACGCTGGGCAACCTCAGCGGGATCCTCATGGCCCTGAACCGCAACGACGAAGCCATCACCGCCTCGCGCCAACTGCTCGAAGCTCAGCAGAAGTCCTTGAACGAAGATTCTTTCGATCTGGTGATCACGCGCAACACCCTGGGCCTGCTGCTTCAAAGAACCGGCAAGCCCGACGAAGCGCTCCCGATGTTCGAAACGGCGCAAGCCTCGTGCATCAAGACGAAGGGCCCGGAGCACTACGCCGTGGGTTTGTTCATGGGCAACCGCGCACGGTGCCTGCTGGCGCTGAACCGCTTCGTCGACGCCGAGCCGCTGGCGCGTGAGAGCTACCAGCGGCTGAAGACCCACCTCAAACCCAACGACAAGCGGCTGAAGCAATCCCGCGAAACCCTCTCGCAAGTCCTGCGCGCGCTGAACAAAGTCGACGAAGCCGAAACGATCGAGCGCGAGGCACCCAACGATCTCGCGCCGCCTCAGCCGCCCGCGAAGCCATAAGCCCGCCGCCGATTGCGATCCGCGACATCATCCACATCACCGCATTCGAGCAATCAAAAACAAAACCGCCCGCGAAACCTCGGCCTTCGCCGACGTTCACAGGCGGGAGATGGCGTTCACACCCAACCGATCCGCCGCGAGTTCATTACGGGCAGGGCAGGAACAGGTTGTTGAAGAAGCAGTTGTAATCGCCCTCGTTCACGCCGTTGTTTGCGCCGGTGGGGATATCAAACGGCGGCAGGGCCGTGCCCTGATCGTCCGCGATGTCGCAGTACTGACCAACCCCCGCCGGACCCAGCGAGGACTGGAAGAAGAACCCGTCGGCCGAGAAGAAGCAGTTGTAATCGCCCTCGTTCACGCCGTTGTTTGTGCAGGTGGTGTTCACCGCCAGCGGGTCACCCGTATCGCACCCGATGTCGGCGGGTTGGCAACCCGTGGTGCGCTCACCGACGCCGGGCCAGAAGCCGCCGCGGAGCGTGAACGTCCCGCCGCTGAGCGTCCCGGCATCGGGCTGCCCGATGGTCCCGCTGAGGACAAACGTGCCGCCGGTGGACGTGCCGCCACCGCCGTCGATGGTGTACCAGGTGATCGAGGGCTGAGCGAGGGCCGAGGAGGCCGCCGCAAGACCGACAAGCGTCGCCGCCGCGAGAATGGATGAACGCATGGATACTCCTCTACGCGCCTGAGCATCGAGACAGCCGAGACCCCGAGCAGCCGTGACCGGCTCCCAAAGACAGCGGATAGAGAGTACCAGACAATCCCGCGGCGACAATGCCCCGCGCCGCACTTTCCCGTACCAAACCTCCTGGGATCGGACCCTCATCAACCAAAGTTGATCGAAACCACCCCAACAAAGAAAGAACAGTAATCACGCTCAGGTTCAGCGCGATCCCGGCGCACGCCCAGTTCGAATCTCTCCGCACCCGGTTCCTATAGTCGGAGTCCCAACCCAAAGCGCTTCCCGGCGGGGTTTTCGCCCCGTCGCGCTTCGGTTCGGGTTTCAAAGGGTTCTCTCCGTGAGCGACTCCAACCATTTCGACGTGATCGTCATCGGTGGCGGCCCGGCCGGGTACGTCGGGGCCATCCGCGCCGCACAGCTCGGGTTCAAAACCGCCATCATCGAACGCGCCAAGCTCGGCGGCGTTTGCCTCAACTGGGGCTGCATCCCCAGCAAGGCCCTCCTCGCCAACGCCGAACTCGTCGAAAAAATCAAAAAACAGGACGACCAGAAGTTCTGGGGCCTCAAGCTCCCCGCCGGTGAAATCGGCCTCGACTGGGACCGCGTCATCGGCCGCTCGCGCGACGTCGCTTCCAAACTCAACAAGGGCGTTGAGTTCCTGATGAAGAAGAACAAAATCACCTTCATCACCGGCAACGCCAAACTCACCGGCGCCGCCACCCCCGCCAACGCCGGCAAGTGCAAGGTCGAAGTCCAGGAGTGCCAGGTCCGCGAAGAGCTCACCAGCGCCCCCGCCACCCCGGGTAAGACCACCCAGACCCTCACCGCCGACCACGTCATCGTCGCCACAGGCTCCGTCGCCCGCGACCTGCCCTTCGCCAAGTTCGACGGCGACAAAATCTGGGGCGCCCGCGAAGCGATGTACAACAAGGAAAAGCCCAAGAAACTCGTCGTCGTCGGCGCCGGCGCCATCGGCATGGAGTTCGCCTACTTCTACCACTCCATGGGCACCGAGGTCACCATCATCGAAATGATGGACCGCATCCTTCCCGTCGAAGACAAAGACGTCTCCGTCGCGATGGAAAAGCTCTACCGCAAGCACGGCTTCAACATCCTCACCTCCACAACCACCCTCGCCATCGACAAGACCGGCCCCGGCGTCAAAGTCACCTACGCCCCCTTTGCCGCGGGCAAGGCCGACGAATCCAAGAAGCAGACCATCGAGGCCGACAAGGTCCTTCTCGCGGTGGGTGTCGTGGGCCGGACCGACGGCCTCTGCGACGCCAACCTCGGTCTGAAGATCGAGAAGGGCCACATCGTCACCGACTTCAAGCCCGGCGTGACCAAGAACGAGGCCATCGATTACAAGACGAACCTCCCGGGCGTCTACGCCGTAGGCGATGTCATCGGCCCGCCCTGGCTGGCGCACGTCGCCAGCGAAGAGGCGATCCTCTGCGTCGAGCGCATCGCCTGGCGCAAGGACCCCAAGAAGCACCACGAGCCGATCCCGATGGATTACTCGGTGATCCCGGGCTGCACGTACTGCATCCCGCAGGTCGCCAGCGTGGGCTTCACGGAGCAGAAGCTCATCGAGCAGGGTCTGGTCAAGGGCAAGGACTATGCCGTGGGCACCTTCCCCTTCACCGCGCTGGGCAAGGCCATCGCCGCCGCCCACACCGACGGGTTCGTCAAGATCATCCGCGGCCTGCCCCGCGGCGAGGTCCTCGGCGCCCACATCATGGGCGACCAGGCCACCGAACTGATCGCCGAGCTCAGCCTCGCCCGTCGCCTTGAGGCAACCACCGAGGAACTCATCGCCACCGTGCACGCGCACCCGACGATGCACGAGAGCGTGCACGAGGCCGCCCTTGCCAGCGAAGGCCGCGTCATCAACGCCTGACACCACCGCCGCGGCAGAACGTACACAACCCCGCACATCCCCACAGCCGTCGGCACCCCCGACGGCTGTGTGCTTTTGAGATCAGCATTCCAAGCGAACGTCCCCTCCGGCTGTCGTGAACCGGAACAAAAAGCCCCCAAACTGCCCATATTTCCCATCTTTGCGAGATCTTTGCACCCCCACATTCCGCGGTGGCCGTGTTTTTATTGGCCACTCCTGCACCATCCGTCGCATGAACCCACACACGCATCGCGGCGTGCATCGGCGACGGCAGAAGGCCAATCCGCCGCCCTTCCACGTCAGGGAAAAAACTGAGAGAATGCGATCTCAGCCCACCTTGAAACCCACCCCGTTTACGGAGAAAGACCATGAAATCCCGCTTCGCTCCCGCCTCCAACTGTCAGTTCACCGCCCTCCTGTGCGCCATCGTCGCCGGCTCGATGTGCTCCATCGCCAGCGCCCAGAGCGTCGTCCGTGAAAGCGTCAGCGGCACCAACTCGCCCGTGGAAGGCAACGGCGTCAGCCGCGAGGCCGCCATCAGCGCCGACGGCAACACCATCGTCTTCCGCACCACCAGCGACAACTGGCCCGACGGCTCCAGCGGGCTCAACGGCACCCGCATCATCAAGCGCAACCGCACCACCGGCTCCACCCAGATGCTCAACGGCTCGGGCATCTTCGAGTCCCCACCCCTCTCGGGCGAGCGCCCCAGCAACGGCACCAGCCGCCTGCCCTCATACCGCGGCGCCGGCGCTGCCTGGCTGAACGACGCCGACCAAAACCCCGGCGGCTTCCTCTGCTCCGACAACAACGGGCTCACCGACATCTACTTCAACTCAGGCACTCCCACCGCCTGGTCCTGGCTCCCCGGTGGCGGTGGCTGCGGCGTGACGCCCAACGGGCAGTGCATCTCCCTCCAGATCTACCCCGACAACTCCAACATCGTCTTCGAGACCACCGCCAACAACCTCGGGCCCACCGACACCAACAACTTCTCCGATATCTACTCGGGCAACACCTCCGGCTCCCGCGTCTTCTCCAAGAAGTCCCTCGCCGGCAGCATCCTCACCGGGTTCACCCACGCCGACGGCGCCTCCAGCAACCCCTCCGTCGGTGGCAGCTCCTCCACCCGCTGGGTCACCGCCTTCGAATCCCTCGCAACCAACCTCACAACCGATACCAACGGCGTCCGCGATATCTACGCCCGCATCGAACCCCAGACCGGCGGCCTCACCTTCCCCTCCACCGTCCGCGTCAGCGTCAGCACCGCCGGCACCCAGGCCAACGGCGCCAGCTTCGCCCCCAACGTCTCCAAGGACGGGCGCTACGTCGTCTTCTCCTCCGACGCGAACAACCTCGTCACCGGCGACACCAACGCCCAGCGCGATATCTTCCTCCGCGACCTGAACACCAACACCACCACCCGCCTCAGCATCTCGATGAACGGCACGCAGCCCAACGCCGCCTGCAACAACCCCGTCATCAACGCCGACGGCACCTGGGTCGCCTTCGAATCCACCGCCACCAACCTCATCCCGGGCCTGACCACCACCGTCGGACGCTCGCACATCTACCTCTGCCACGTCGCCACCGGCAGCATCTTCATCTGCGACTTCAACAACCCCAACCGCGCCGAGGCCAACAACTCCAGCTTCCTCCCCTCCATCAGCGATGACGGGCTCACCGTCGCTTTCGAGACCGACGCGACCAACCTCATCGATTCCGACACCAACGCCAAGCGCGACATCTACGTCTACAGCCGCGGCGCCGCCCCACTCAACGACGAGTGCGCCAACGCCGTCGAACTCAGCGGCGTGAACATCGTCCTCTTCGGCGGCAGCACCGGCGGCGCCTTCGCCTCGTCGGCTTTCACCAGCCCCTGCGGCTCATCGCAGTTCAGCCCCGACGTCTGGTACAAGTACACCCCCGCCTGCACAGGGCCCTACCAGATCGACACCGCCGGCTCCGGCTTCGACACCGTCCTGGCCATCTACACCGACTGCGGCCAGACCCTCCTCCAGTGCGACGACGACGGCGGCACCAACAACACCTCCAAGATCAACCGCACCCTCACCGGCGGGCAGACCTACTGGATCCGCGTCAGCGGCTACACCCACCGCTCAGGCAACTTCAACCTCCAGATCCAGGCCACCGGCCTCCCCGCCTACGACTCCTGCTTCAACGGCTTCACCGCCTCCGTCGGCTCTCGCGAGTTCGTCAACTGCAACACCAGCAACACCGGCCCGACCCTCGGCGGCGGCTGCTCCTCCGTCCCCATCGGTACCGACGTCTGGTTCGAGTTCAACCCCACCTCCTCAGGCTCCTACACCATCGACACCATCGGCTCCTCCTTCGACACCGTCATGGCCGTCTATCAGGCCCCCAACTGCGGCTCCGTCGCGACGGGTAACCAGATCGCCTGCAACGACGACCTCCAGCCCGGCATCCGCCCCTCACTGGTCAACATCAACGCCACCGCCGGCCTGAAGTACTTCATCCGCATCGGTGGTTACGCGAACGCCGTCGGCAACGGCCGCCTCAACATCTCCTACTACGGCTGCAGCCCCGCCGACATCGCCAACGACCAGGGCACCCCCCTCCCCGGGCCCAACGGCATCCCCAACAACGGCGTCAACGAAGGTGACTACAACGCCTTCTTCGCCGCCGACGGGTTCTTCTTCCAGTCGGGCCTCGGCGCCGACGGCATCGGCCTCTCCTGCGACATCGCCGACGACCAGGGCACCCCCTTCCCGCCCTTCGGCAACGGCGGGCTCAACAGCGCCGTGAACAACGGCGTCAACGAGGGCGATTACAACTGCTTCTTCAACTACCTCTTCATCCCCTGCAACTAAACCCCCCTCCCTCCCCCCACATCCCGCTTCAAGCACCTCTCTCCGCTTGAAACAACCCCAGGGCCCGGCGCACACATCGCGCCGGGCCCTTTTCGTTCTTTCACACCCCCGACCCCGCCCGCACACCCGCAATCCCGTATCATCCCCCCGCTATGTCCACCGCGATCGTCATCGACCAGATCGTCAAGTCCTACCCCGGCGCGCCCACGCCCGCCGTCGATCGCGTCTCGCTCACCATCAACCCGGGCGACCTCTTCTTCCTCCTGGGCCCCTCAGGCTGCGGCAAGACCACCCTCCTGCGCATGATCGCCGGGTTCATCGACCCCACCAGCGGGCGCATCCTCTTCGCCACCCCGCAAAGCCCCCAGCCCCGCGACATCACCCACCTGCCCCCCAACCTCCGCAACACGGGCATGGTCTTCCAGAGCTACGCCCTCTGGCCGCACATGACCGTCGCAAAGAACGTCGCTTTCGGGCTCGAGATCCGCAAGGTCCCCAAGGACGAGATCAGCCGCCGCGTCGCCGAGGCCCTGGACATGGTCCAGATGGGCCACCTTGCCCAGCGCAAGCCCAACGCCCTCTCCGGCGGGCAGCAGCAGCGCGTCGCCCTTGCCCGCGCACTCGTCGTCAAGCCCGACGTGTTGCTGCTCGACGAGCCGCTCTCGAACCTCGACGCCAAACTCCGCGTCGAACTCCGATCCGAGATCCGCCGGATCTGCAAAACCGCCGGCATCACCACCGTCTACGTCACCCACGACCAGAAAGAAGCCCTCAGCATGGCCGACGGCGTGGCGATCCTGCAAGCCGGGCGAATCGTGCAGCAGGGTTCACCCGCGGAGCTGTACCGCTTCCCGGGGAGCAGGTTCGTCGCCGAGTTCCTGGGTGAGACGAACTTCCTTTCCGCGAAGATCACCAATACAACGCCCGGCGTGGGCCCGGAGGGTCGTCCGTCGACCGAACTCGCCACCCCCGCGGGTCCGATGCGTTCGACGCATCCCTTGCCGCCGGGTGCGCAGGTTGGTTCGGATGTGCTGTTGTCCTTGCGGCCCGAGGCCCTGCGGTCGGCCGAGGGCCTGGGCCAGGCTGAGAATCTGCTGCGCGGTTCGGTGGTGGAGACAACCTACTTGGGCGAGCTCGCCCAGCAGATCGTCCAGCTTGCCCCGGGCCAAACCGGCGCATCCGCCGGCGGCTCATTGCCCCGTGTCAAGGTCGCGATGCTCAACCCGGGTCCGGGTGCCGTGGTCGCCCCGAACACCCCCGCCGCCCTGATCATCAACCCCGCCGACGTGGTGATGGTCCCGGCAAGCTAAGCCCAGTACGCCCAAAGCACAGAGCACAAACTCAGAGCCCATCGCTCAGAGCCCATCGCTTCAACGATGGTTGCCTTCTGCCTTCTCCCGAGTGCCCAGTGCCCAGTGCCTACTCAAAAAAAACAAGCCCCGGTCTTTCAACCGGGGCCTGTGTGTTCAAATCAAGTTGGCTGATCCAATCGCAATCCAAAGACCGCGTTCAGATCAACCGATCGCTTTCAGCGACCAACCGTCCGAAGACGATTAGGCGCGGCGGCGACGAGCGGCGAGCAGACCGCCCATGCCCATGAGCGCCAGAGCGCCCGGGGTCGGGACGAGGTAGAGGCCGGTGGTGAGGATGGCCGACTCGCCCGGCTGGAGGTTCAGGATCCACTGGAAGCCGTAGGCCACGTCAGCGCCCGTGCCGTTCGCCGGAGCGTTGACCGCGGGGGTGTTGTTGTAGACGAGGTCGTCGATGATGGCGTTGCCGCCGACGATGCCCGAGGTGCCGATCAGCGTGGTGCCGCTGCCGATCTGCCCGCGCCAGCGGAGGTCCTGCAGAGCGCTGATGTTGGCGTTCGCCGTCGCCCAGCTCACGAAGCCGCTGCTGGCGGCGTCGTTGATGAAGAAGCCGGGGCCGCCCAGCGGAGCGCCGACGCCGCCCTGGAAGCGGAGGAAGTCGTTGCCGAAGGTCGGCTGCCAGTCGATGTCAGCGTTCCAGAAGATACGCAGGGTCATCGCGGCCGTACCCGTGTTGGTCACGGTGTTGGTCGCGACCACGCGCGGACCGAGCGGGTCGGCGGTGATCGTCCAGCGCTGCTGGCTGGTGAACGAGTAGCCGGGGTTGCCGGCGTTGGTGCTGTTCTGGGTGACGGTGTAGTCATAGCCCGCGGTCGCGGTGCTGCCGGTGTTCGCGCCGATCGTGGCGGTGCGGGTCACGCTGACGGTGCCGGAAACCAGACCCGAGGACGAGGTCACAGCAGTCGTCGAGGTGTTGGAACCGGTGGCGAAGTTGTACTCGCGACCGTCGGTGTTCCCGCGGAACGCCCAACCCTGGTTGAACATCTGGTCCGTGCCGGCCGAAGTGGTCGACGTAAAGATCTGGTTCGTCGACGAGGGGTCGCTCACCAGGCTCGTGGCGGGCTGAACGCGGTAGAACCCGTTACCGGAGTTCGTCCCGTTCGGGGTGATGGCAACCTGGCCCATCGCGGACGACGCGGCCAGACCAGCAAAGGCAAACAGTGCAACAGTCTTCATCTCTACTCTCCTCTTCGGAAATGTTCTTGGGCGTGGTGTGCGCACACCGTGCCCGGAATCTCGTCTCACTCCAAACCGTCGGGCGCTCCCACTCGTAGAACCCCACGAGCAGCCGACAGTACGTGTCAGGAAAATACCCCACCAAACCCGCGCTCACAAGCTTTTTATGCCGAATCTGTGGGTTTTTCCGCTTTTGAGGGAACTTCCGCATCACCCTTAAGGGTATCGCCACACCCGATGGTGACGAAAAATCGACTCTGCCCACCAAAACTGGGTGATGTTTTAAACGTCTATATACGTTGAATGTTCGTATTCAACCAATCCATCTGCTCTGCTTATTGGTCATGGGTATACCCATTGATCCGGCTGGTATCTGTCGCACCCCGCGAGACGTCGTCCTCGCCCGGAGTCTCCGCAGCGGGCTTCGCGATCGACCTTTCGCCTGTCGGCGGTGTTTTTCCGTGACATTCCACGCCTTTTCGCGTCGGTTCACTAAACTTCCCCGCCGGATCTTTACCTGAGGCCGACGCACGTTCCCTTCTCTTTCAGCCAATCACCATGCCCATCCTTCTGCGGTACTTTCTCCGCCTCGCCCCGACCAACCCCGTCGCCGTTCGATTGGTGCAGAACGCCTCGCGGCGTACGAAGCACCTCTATCTGCGCATGGCCTACCTCGGCGTGCTGGTGGCGGTGCTGCTCTGGGCGTTGATCACGAGCACCGAATCCGACCAGATGTCGTTCCGTCAGCTCGCCGCGGCCGGGGCTTCGAGCTTCCAGATCATCGCGTACATGCAGATCGCGCTGATCTGCGTGCTCGCGCCGGTCTTCATGGCCGGGGCCATCGCGCAGGAAGCAGACCCGCAAACGTGGGACATCCTCCTGACCACCCCACTCGGGGCGGCTGAGATCGTCCTGGGCAACCTGCTCGGGCGCTTGTTCTTCATCTTCGCCCTGCTGCTGGCGAGTCTGCCGCTCTTCGCGGTCACGCAGTACTTTGGAGGTGTCCCGGGCTCGACGATCCTTTCCAGCTACCTCATCGCCGCCTGCGCCGCGACCGTCGTCGGGGCGGCGGCGGTTGCGCTCTCCGTCAGCCGCGTCGTCGGCAAGCGGGCCGTTTTCACCTTCTACGTCTCGGTGATCTCGTTCATCGCGATCACCTGGGCCGCGGACACCATCACGGGCACCCCGGGGAAGGTCACGCAGTTCACCTGCCTGAACCCGTTCCTCTCGCTGCAAGCCCTGCTCAACCCCACGGGCTATGCAACCTATCCGCAGGGCACGTATTCGGGCCTTCAGGCTTGGATGCTCGAAGCCCCGGTCAGTGCGTTCTACCTTCTCTCGGCCATCTCCAGCGTCCTGCTCATCGGCGCCAGCATCGTCACCGTCCGCTACGGCGGGATCGCGGGGCTCGGCGGCATCACCGGGCGCACCGGCTCCGGCGGCGTGCCGTGGTACCGCAAACTGCTGGGCTTCGGCGCTGCCAACGCCCAGACCCGCGCCGCCCGCGCCGTTTGGACCAACCCCATCTCCTGGCGCGAGGCCGCGAGTCGGAACGCCACCTTCAGCCGCACGGCCGCCCGCTGGGGATTCGTCCTCGTCGGCTGCGGCTTTGCCATCGGGCTGCTGATCTTCTTCATCACCGGGCGCGTCAACGCGGCCACCTATCGCACGCTGCTCTCCTTCACCGTCGCGGGGGAACTCGCGGTCATCACCCTCGTCGCGGTGAACATGTCCGCCACCAGCGTCAGCCGCGAGCGTGAAGACGGCACCCTCGACCTGCTGCTCACCACGCCCATCACCCCGGCGCAGTACCTCACGGGCAAGATGCGCGGCATGGTCTACTACCTCCTGCCGATGCTCGCGGTGCCGATGTTCACCCTCGCGCTCGGCGCGGGGTATGCGTTCCTGGGTGAGTTGGGCGCGCTGGGCCCGGTGAACCCCGCGGAAGTGACGTACACCGTCGCCGCGCGCACAGGCGGATGGAACGCCGCCGCCGTTGCCGCCCGAACCATCGAGGTGCCCCTCGTGCTGGGCGAGTCGATGCTGGTGGCGCCTTTGGTCTGTGTGCCGTTCATCGCGCTGTGCGTGATGATCGGGATGAGTTTCTCGCTGCGCAGCAAGGGAACACTCGGCGCGGTGGTGAGCACCATCGGTGTTCTTGCGGTCATCGCCGGGTTCGTCGGCGTGTGCGCTTGGAACGCCGGCAGCCAGTTGCCCGTGCTGGGCTCGGCCCTCGCGGCGCTCTCGCCCGCCTCCACCGTCTTCGCCTCGCTCTTCCCCGAGTTGGCCATGACCAAGACCGTTGAAGAGAGCGGCTTGTTCAGCGCCCGCACCGGTCTGTTCATCGGCGCCGCCGTCTCCGCTTTCCTGCACCTGGCGGTGGTCTACGGCTTGCGCTCAGCGATGACCCGCAACTTCGACATGACCGTCCGCCGACTGGCGGGGACGAAGTAAGACCGCTCGGAGTCTTTGGTGGCACGGCTCTCCAGAGCCGTGGGTTGTGCAGACCGCACGATCAACCTTGTCCGCGACCTTCACCGCGTCCGCGTTGGCACGCCCGTCTTGCTCGTTGTGTCGGCCACGATCGTGATGGGCACGCTGCGCTCGCTGACGGCGTTGGCGTCCTCATCGCGCACGGTGACCTTCAGGTCGTACCGCCCCGGGGCGAGGTTGCCGGGGATCTCGATCCGCTGCACCAGAAAGTAATCCCGTCGGCGGTTCTTCGAACTGTCGCGAGCAACCTGCTTCGGGCGAGACCACACGGCCGTGCCCGCCTCGGTGTAGAGGCGCACTTCCTGACTGAGGTTTACGCTGTACTCGCCGCCGGTGCCCGCGCTGGTCTGGGTGAAGTTCTCAACCTCGGTATAGACCAGGGCCATCAGGGGCTTGCCCGCGACGATCGGCGCACCGTCGAGCGAAACGTACTTGCCATAGCCATCCACGCGCGTGCAGAGTTGAAGCTGCGCAACCGACAGACCCTGCGAAGCGGAGGCCTTCGCCGCGGCCCGCTCGATCACGCGCGACAACGCCGCCCCGTCGCTGGCGACGCTGGGGTTCTGACTCTCGCGGATGAGTTCGCGCAGCGCGTCGACCGCCGCCGCATCGCGCGGGGGCAGGCTGGCGGTCTGCACGTCGGCGCGCGACAGGGCGCTGGCGCCTTCGCCCGCAAGGGCCGAGGCAAGGACCATTTTCACGGCTCGACGCAGCGCCACATTCTCTTCATTCGCGGCGGCACGCTCGACCGCCGCGAGCTCAACGAGTTCGGTGATCAGACGCTGACGCTTCTGCTCGCTGGTCTCCGTCGGTGCTTTGGTGTTCGGGACCATCGCGTTCACAGGTTCATTCGCGGCACCTTCGCCGCCGCCGAGCGATGTGCCGGTGTTGGCTTCAAGCTCACCCCCGGCGTTCTCGCCGCGGGCTGCGTTGGCCAGCGACCCGCTGGAGATTGTCCGCGGCTCGCTCGGCGCGGGATAGACCCGTGCCGGGCGTTCGGGTGTCGCGGCGGAGCGCTCACGCGTCGAGGTCGAGGCAGTCCGCACGGGTGTCACGGTGCCGGGCTGTGTCGCATTTCCCGCCGTCGAGCCGGTGTTCGGCACGTTCGATGAGTTCGTCGGCACGTTCGGCGACTGCGCCGGGCGCGTGCTGCTCGGCTGCTGACGTTGCTTGTAGAACTCGTCGAGTGCCTCCGCCGCGTTGAGGTAGTTCTTCTCCGCGGGCGTGTTGGCCGCGTCCTGCCCGCGTGCCTGCACCTCGGCACCGGCGCCCGATGAAGCCGCGCAGGCGCTCAGCAGCGTGCCGACGCACGTCGCGAGAAGAACCGTCGTGATTTTTCGCAAACGTTCACCGGCGTGAGAAGCGCCGCGTGAATGCGGGTGCACTCCGGCTTGAGATTGATCACGCCCCGTTTCGCCCTTCACCCACACCGAGATGCCCCGACCGCTCACACGTGCGTTCATGCTCAGGCCTCCTGCCGTTCGCGCCGTGGTACACGACGCTTCGCACAACAACCAGATCGCTTGACCGCGACGACCGCCCGGGCTCCGCCGGTGGTTCGGCGCAGAAACTCCGCCGCCGATGACATCGGCCCGTTCATGCCGGGGGCATCAAGGTTTTCACCTCGGGTTCGCGTTTCGTTCACCCACGCCCCAGAAGCCGGACGCTTCGCGAGCGGTCACGCGTAGACATCGACCCCGCCCGAGGGCGATCGGCCCGCGCCGCCGCCGGTCGAAGCCGACGCACCGGCCTGGTTCGCCACGTCCGCCGCGGCTTGCAGCAGCGCCAGCGCCGCCTCCCCCTCACGCCCGATCTGTCGATTCGCAATCGCCGCGACCTTCAGGCTCGCCTGCGACGCGACTCGGGCCTGGCTGTACGAACTCGCGGCGGCGGCGATGGAAGAAACATCCATACTGTCATAATCGGTCCAGAACGCTCGGCAGTTCAGCAGATATCCGCAACCGCGATCACACGCAACGTCCACGCACGGTTATCCCTGCCGAACGACGGACAACCTATGCCCAGCACCACCCCGCCGCAGCCCGAGATTCACACGATCCCCGCGGGCCTCTTTCGCCAGACCACGCCCGCCGCTCGCACGCCGCAGAACACACGGCCGCCGTCACAACTGCCCTGGGGCCTGGGCGTGCTCTGGCTGCTGCTCGTCACGGCGATTGTCTGCTTCGTCTTTGCGTTCTCTGTGTGGGTGATCCTCAACTCGGATATCCGCGATTCGCTGAGCGAACTGCTGCGGGGCTTTGGACTGTGGGTGTTGATGCCGCTGGTTGTGCTGGGCGTGTTGTGGACGCTGCTGCGCCGCGTGGTGATCCGCCAACCGAGACGCATCGGCTGGGCGTGTCTGGCGGCGTTTATGTTCTTGACGCTGGCGGCGGCGCTTTGGCCGATGGTGGTGATGGCGAAGTGACCGCCGTGTCGATTCACGCTCGCACGCGAGGTCAAGCAATCCACAGCCACGCGATTCAAACCAAACCACACGTCAACGGGGGCTCGCATGAGTCAGAACACGACAACATCAACCGAGCAAACTTCGCTCCTGCCCACCTACCTCGTCACACGCGACGAGCCCTGCCCGTCCTGCGGCTACAACCTCCGCGCGCTCAAGTCTGACCACTGCCCCGAATGCAACCAGCAACTGGTCCTGCGCGTGGGCCTGGCAGAGCCGCGCATGGCCGCGTTTATCACGGGGCTGGTGGGGCTTGCGATGGGGTTTGGATTTTGTGTGATCTTTGCGTCGAGCTATGCGATCTGCAGGCTGAGCGAGCCGTATTCGATCGGGATTGAGTGGCGTCATCTTTGGCCGACGGCGGTCGGATCGTTCGTACTTGGAACAGCATTGTTGTGCTGGCTGTGCTGGCGGCGGACGATAAACAGAATCAGCCCGCCGCTTTACTGGGTGCTCGCGGCGATGTGCTTTCTCGCTTCGGGTATTGCCGCGTACACGTGTTATGTTGTCTACTGGCCAACGAATGAACTGATTTTTTCCGATCCCGCGCCCCTCAACTGATCGTCAACGTCGGCCTCACCGCCACCGCGCGAACCACCCGTTCAACACCCATCATCACCCGCGCCATCGTCATGTAATCGAGCTTTTCGTGCGTGTCGGTGGGTTGGTGATAGTGCTTGTATCGCAGCGGTGCGGTGTCGGTCACCATGAACGCTTCGTACCCCGACTCGTTGAACCCTCGGTGGTCCGACCACACGACCATCGGTGCCACGCTCGCCGGCACCGCGCCCGCGAGCAGCGGCACCTCCGCTCTCTCGCCAAAGACCTCCGCGCATCGCTTGATGAAGCCACGCGACGATGTGTCGCCCACGAACGAGATGAAGTCCCCCGTCGTCGGCAACACCAGCCCCGCGATCCCGCTCGGCCAGTTCTGTGAGCCGCTTTCGTGCAAGAAACACCCGATTGTCTCTAAGCAAATCATCCCCACCAGTTCATCAGCGCGAGCCTTGCACGCACGCGCGTAGATCTGGCTCCCCATCGCGTTCAAGTTGAAATACGGCGGCTCTTCGTTTGCAAACAGCACCAGCCTGATCGTGTGCTTTGGCTTCACGCCGTGCAAGCGTCGAGCGAGCGCCAGAATGCCCGCAACGCCCGAGGCGTTATCGTTCGCCGCGGGGCAGTTTTCAACGCTGTCGTAGTGTGCCCCCACGACCAGGGCCCTTGGGTTATCTCCCTCGATCACCACTTCGAGGTTCGCGCACGTCACGCCATCCTCGTCGTACTCGTGCTGCTTCACCACATGCCCCGCTCGCTGCAAGCACGAAACCAGAAACTCGCGAGCGAGCCGATACGCCTTGGGCGAGTGCACCCCGCGCGTGCCGATGTGCTCAGAGAGCATCACCACATCGCGTCGGAGTTCCTGAGCGAGCGACATGGCTCGCTCGTTCTCGCTCGCAGCCACCGCGCCGGCACGCGGCTCAACCCTCCGCCACTGCTTGATATACGGCAGTTGCATGCGTGCTTCCGAGTCTCTGTTTCAGCCGCGCCCCTCAACTGATCGTCAACGTCGGCCTCACCGCCCCAGCCCGCATCCCCGCCAGCGCCACCTGGCCCTCGAAGTTCGTCACCAACTGCTCAAGGGCCGCACTCAAGCGCGTGCTCCCCTGATAGTTCGCGCTCGGGTTCCCATCATCACTGTTCTTCCGCAGCGCCACCGTGATCGGCAACCCGCCCAAATACGGCACCCCCAGCCGCTGGGCCATCTGCTCCGCCCCGCCGCGCCCGAACAGGTCGTACTCCCTCGGCGGGCTCAAGTCCTCCGCCACGAAATAGCTCATGTTCTCCACCACACCCAGCACCTCGATCCCAAGCTGCTGGAACATCCGCACCGCACGCACCGCATCGTCCTGCGCCACCACCTGCGGCGTGCACACCACCACCGCGCCCGTCAGCTTCATCAACTGCGCCATCGTCAGACTCACATCCCCCGTCCCCGGCGGCAAGTCCACGATCAGATAATCCAGCCCGCCCCATTCCGTCTGCTCCAGCAACTGCTTGAACGCCCCGTGCGCCATCGGCCCGCGCCAGATCAGCGGCTTCTCCGGGTCCACCAGCTTGCCGATCGTCATCGCCTTCACGCCGTGGACATAGAACGGCTGCAGCATGTTGGCGATGATGTTCGTCTGCATCGAATCCAGCCCAAGCATCGTCGGCAGGCTGGGCCCATAGATATCCCCGTCGAGAATCCCCACGCTGTGCCCGCGCAGCGCAAGCCCAACCGCGAGATTCACCGCCACCGTGCTCTTCCCCACGCCCCCCTTGCCCGCGCCCACGGCAATCACATGCTTCACGCCGGGCAAGTTCGGCGCCGCGGATTGCTGCGTGGCATTGTGCGAAGCCGAAGCCGACGCCGCGGAGGCACCGGGCTTGCCCGCGTCCTTCCCCGCCTGCTGCAAACTCACCGTCCGCGGCTGCGTGCTGGCAAACTCCACCAGCAGCCCCAGCAGCGCATCGCCCGTCCGCTGCGCCAAGCTCTTCACCGCGTGCTCCGCGGCGTTCTTCGCTTTCTGCTTCTCGGCATCGCTGTCGAACCCCGCCGCCGAGAGCGTGATGTGCACGTGCCCGTCGCACGCGGTGACCTTCCCCACCAGCCCGCGATCGACCAGGTCCGTCGTGCCGCTGAGCGCCGTGATGACCGCCTCTTTCGTCAACGCCATGCTTCGGTCCGTCCTTCTTCGCCCGTCCGCTGAATCCTGTGGGCATCCAACACCAAGGCAACCCCCGGGTTTCGCGAGCAAACACCGCCCCGTTCGGCGGGTATTCGCACAAATCCCCGTTTCCCGTGCCGCCGGGGCCTGTGCTGACAATAGACCTGTTTCAGTCCCCCGCACACCCGCCCGCGATTGCGGGGTGCATAAGCAATGAACCGCCCGCCCCGAGCGTTCAGCCTATTGAGGGGAACGGGGTCGGGAGGTGGGGGGTATGGGGGTTGGGGGGCGAGAGGTTCAAGCCTGAGGGCAGGGTGCGGTCCCGAGCCCGCCTTTCTCTCAGGTTTACCAACAGGTTTTCTGACCCCGTCTGTCCCGTAGGCCGATTGGATCTTCAGCGAGGATCACCCATGCACACGACCATCACCCATCGCATCACCCGTCGACTGTCCCGCACGAGCATTGTCGCCCTGCTGACCTGCGCGGGTCTGGCGGGCGCGAGCCTGCACGCCGCGGAGCCCGATGATGCGCCGCTCCGCGGGCCTTCGGTGACCGACAAGGTCGCCCCGGGCGGGCACACCACCTTCGCCCCCGAAGCCGGCGGCGACCGCAAACGCGGCGAGCGCGAAATCCCGCACCCGCTCTTCATGCGCGCCATCAACGAAGCCCTGGGCGACAGCGCCCCCGAGTCTGTCCGCGCTTCGAAAGAGCTGCAATCGAAGCTCAAAGCGATCTCCGACGAGTTCAACCAGGCCCAGCGCACCTACGCCCAGCAGAACCGCGAGGCCCTCGCGAAGATGCGCAGCGAAGGCCGGGGCGCGAAGAAGGACGCGAAGAACCCCAAGGACAAGCCCGAAGCGGACTCGATGCAGGAGATGACCGACGAGGACCGCCAAGCGATGATGGAGCGGATGCGTGAGATCCGCGAGAAGGCCCCGAAGGCCGCCGACGCGCACACGAAGATCTGGGCGTTGTTGAGTGAGCCGCAGCAGAAAGCCGTGGAAGAGAAGCTCGAGGCGTACCGCGAAGAAGCCCGCAAGCGTGAGAACGAGCAGTACGTCGACCGCTTCGTGAAGCGCAAAGCCCCCGAGGGCGAGAAGCCCAGCGACGCGAAGAAGAGCGACGACAAAGCGAGTCCGAAAGACAAAGCCCCGCAGGCCGACGCGGGCCCCGCGCTGGCACCGATCTCCGCCGAGCATCGCGAGCGGCTGATCAAGCTCTTCGAGCGCCTCCCCCCCGAGCAGCGCGAGGAAATCCTTCGCCGATTCGAAGAGCGACTCCGTTCGGGCGAAGGCTTCGCCCCGCCCGCCGGCGCTCCGAACGCCCCGCGCCCTGGCCCGCGTCAGCGTCCGAATCGACCGGCCGACAAACAGCCCGACCAAGCACCCCAGAACGCTCCACAAAAGACCCCCAAAGGTGCTGCCTAACCCTCGGCGCACACACGCCGATCGCTCACGCACACGAAATCAGTATTTCACCCCATGCCCGCAAACGAAGCCAAACCGGTTCCGCCGCACGGTGCGGATGATTCGGTCTGTTTTTCAAAGCCTCGCAGGCTCAAAAAGACGCGCAATCACGCGAGGAATCGCTGTCGGGTCGACGGGCGCACCATCTGCGCTGATCCATGGAACACGCACCTCTCCAAGGTCGTATAACCGTGGTCCGGCGTGTTGGCGGGCATTCCGACGGATGACGGGTTTGGAAGAAAACAGGGCCTGATATGGGCCGAAACAGGGTTCTTCCCAGGCCTGATATACCGGGAATGTCGGCGGTTTTGGTTGGCGGCTCTGGCGGGCTGGGGTAAACTTGAACGAAGCAACGGCCTGTTCGGAGATTTCAACAACCATTCAAGCATACTGGACTGCCAAAGCCGATCTTTGGTAATCTAGTCAAGATCTCTCTCTCCTCCAGCGGGGCACTGTCTTACGATGGTGCCCTGCTTTGTTTTTGGACTTCGTTTCGGTTCTTCGATTTTGGCCCGCAATCGCCACTTTCGCCCCGAGCACGCCGCTGGTCCGGCTGTCAATCAGCGGTATACGCGGGTGCCTAGGGCTTCCCCGCACAGCAAACCACCCCGGGTCTCCCCGGCCTTCCTAGGGTCCGGTCATGTCCACGTCCTTCTGGGATGAGCGGTACGCACGCGACGAGCTGGTCTATGGCTTGGCCGCCAACGACTTTCTTGCGCACGTTGCCGATCGCTTCCCGCGTGTCGGGCGGGCGATCGATCTCGGCGCGGGGGAGGGACGCAACGCGATCTACCTTGCGTCGCTGGGGCTTGATGTGCTCGCGGTGGATCAGAGCAAGGTCGGCATGGAGAAAGCCCAGCGACTCGCCGGACAACAAGGCGTCAAGCTCCGCACGCTCGCGGCCGACCTCAACGACTTCGACGTCGAGCCCGGTTCAATCGACGTGGTGAGTTCGATCTTCGTGCACCTGCCGCAGGTTTTGCGTTCTGCGTTGCACGCCCGCGTGCGGCGCTGGCTGAAGCCCGGCGGGTTCTTCGTCCTCGAGGCCTACGCGCCGGATCAACTCCAACGAACGACGGGCGGGCCGAAGGACCCGGCCCTGCTCGCGCCGCTTCCGACCATTCTCGACGAGCTTGAGCCCCTGACCATCGAGCACGCGCTGGCGACTGTGCGCAACGTGGTGGAGGGCTCCTTCCACAGCGGCGAGGCCTCGGTGGTGCAGGTGGTGGCGCGAAAGAACTGATCCGCGCGTACGCTCAGGGCGGCGGCGCACGCCGCGATATCGCCCTTTGCTTTCGGAGCACGCATGTCCACCCGGAATGATCAACCCGCCAGCGGCGCCCAGGGCGTTGTGCTCGTCACCGGGGCGGCGGGGTTCATCGGCAGCCACGTCTCCGCGGCGTTGTTGCGCGGCGGTCATTGCGTGGTGGGCGTTGACAACTTCGACCCGTTCTATCCGCGCGACATCAAGCAGCGCAACCTGCGCCGGATCGAGATCCAAGCCTCCGGCGGGCGCAGCACCCAGGGCAGCTTCGAGTTCATTGAAGGCGACATCACCGACGAACAATCGCTCATTGCGGCCCGTGAAGGCCGACCGCTCGATGGGGTGATCCACCTCGCCGCCCGTGCGGGCGTGCGCCCCAGCATCGACGACCCCGTCGGTTACGCGCACGCGAACGTCACCGCCACCGCGTGCGTGCTGCAAGCCGCAACCAAGCTCAAGGCCCGGCGTGTGGTCATCGCCTCCTCATCGTCGGTCTACGGCGACAACACGAAGGCCCCGTTCCGTGAGGACGCGGACGTCTCGGAGCCCATCTCGCCCTATGCCGCCACGAAGCGCGCGTGCGAGCTGATGGGCTACACGCACTGGCACCTGACGAAGATGCCCACCGCGATGCTGCGGTTCTTCACGGTCTACGGCCCCGGTCAACGCCCCGACCTGGCGATCTCGCAGTTCATGCGCAAAGCCATGAACAACGAAGAGATCACGCTCTTCGGCGATCTCTCCACCAGCCGCGATTACACGTACATCGACGACATCGTCGCGGGGGTCATCGCGGCGTACCAGCGCATCGACCGCTTCGGGTACCGCGTCTGGAACCTGGGGAACTCCTCACCTGTGACGCTCGGGCGGCTCATCGAATCCATCGGCACCGTCGCGGGGCGGGCCCTGCGCACACGAAACTTGCCCGGAAGGCCCGGCGATGTGCAGCACACCTACGCCAGTCTCGACCGTGCCAAGCAAGAGCTCGGCTACACCCCCAGCGTCGAGTTCCTCAAGGGCCTGCAGATGCAGTGGGAAGACCTGCGCAGCCAGCAGGGTTGAGCGAACGGGGTCGCCGTGGTGGGAGGTGGGGGTGGTGGGA